>JAJFBI010000236.1 GCA_020697385.1 Microvirga sp.
TCATATACGACAAGGATACCGGTGCGCTCTATTACGACAAGGACGGCACCGGCTCGGCCGCGCAGATCAAGATCGCCACACTCAACAAGAACCTCAAGATCTACTCTCACGACTTCTACGTGATCTGAGCGGGAGTAGCGGCCGCGCCCGCCACCATCATATCCCACACTGTCATCCCGGGGCCGCGCAGCGGAGCCCGGGATCCATAACCGCTGACAATGCAGAAGAACCGCAACGCTGAGCGCCTTCTCTTGAAACGCCGTGGTTATGGATCCCCGCCTTCGCGGGGATGACAGTGGAAATGCAAGGGCACGACGAAATGCGGTGGAGCCGACCGCCCTCACGCATTTGCCCAGCATCCACCCAACCGCTATACCGCCTCTTCAACACCCGTCGCGGAGGAAGGGCTCATCATGAAAGCGGTTCTCTTCGAGCAGTTCGGTCAGCCGCCCCGCCTGCAGAACGTGCCGGATCCGACGCCTTCCGCTGAGGGCGTCGTCATCAAGGTGGAGGCGACGGGGCTATGCCGCAGCGATTGGCATGGCTGGATGGGACACGACCCCGACGTGGTGCTGCCGCATGTGCCGGGGCATGAGCTCGCCGGGACCGTTCTTGCCACTGGCAAGCAGGTGACGCGCTGGAAGAAGGGAGACCGGGTCACGGTGCCGTTCGTCGGCGGGTGCGGGCATTGCCACGAATGCAACTCGGGCAACCATCAGGTCTGCGAGGAGCAGTTCCAGCCGGGCTTCACCGCCTGGGGATCCTTCGCGGAATACGTGGCGGTGGATTACGCGGACACGAACCTTGTGATGCTGCCGGACGAACTCGACTTCGCCACCGCGGCCAGCCTCGGCTGCCGCTTTGTCACGTCGTTTCGCGCCGTCGTCGATCAGGGCCGGGTGAAGCCTGGCGAATGGGTGGCCGTCCACGGCTGCGGCGGCGTGGGGTTATCGGCTATCATGATCGCAAGCGCCATGGGGGCGAACGTGATCGCCGTCGATGTCACAGACGAGAAACTCGCTTTCGCGCGTGAGATCGGCGCGGTCGCAACCGTGAATGCGCGAGAGAGCGTGGATGTCATCGGTGCGGTGAAAGAGATCACGAAGGGCGGCGCCCATGTTTCCATCGATGCCCTGGGCAGCCCTGTGACCTGTTTCAACTCCATCGCCAACCTGCGCCGCCGCGGGCGTCATGTGCAGATCGGCCTGATGCTGGGCGACCACGCCCGCGCCCAGGTGCCGATGGCGCAGGTCATCGCGCACGAACTGGAGATTTACGGCAGCCACGGGATGCAGGCCTTCCGATACCACGACATGATGGCGATGATCCGCACCGGCAAGCTCGCGCCGCAAAAGCTCGTCGGCAAACATCTGAGCCTTGACGAAGCGCCCGCCGCCCTCATGGCCATGGACCGTTTCGAAGGCCTCGGCATCAGCGTCGTCACGCAATTTTTATAAGAGGTGAGGCCCGGCACTCTCAGCCTTGTATTGAACCTGGCTGTAGGAAAATAAAACCCGACAACTTGGCAAAAATGAAAATTGAACTTGCATTGTTGCAAGATATGTGCTTACATAACGTAAAGCGTTGAAAATCTTATCCAGGATCAGCGGCGGGGCAGAGATCAAGGGCTAAGTCGCGTGCTTTGCTTCTTTCATCTTGTGCATACGCATGAACGTATCCTTGATGAGACTGGTATTGAAATCGCGGATCCGGAAGCCGCGCGCTACCATGCGATCAAAGCCGTTCTGGAAGCACAAAAAGACATGCTTTCGCTCGATGTTGAATGGCGCGGCTGGCACATCGAGGTTGCGGATGCATCAGGGGAGGTTCTTCTGGTGCTTCCCTTGGATACTCTTCAAGACTGACAACGCCGGCTAGGAGGCACAAGGATTCCTGTTTCCGCAAGGTTGGATAGCCTCGGCAACCAGTCGGGCTCGGCGTCGTCACGCAGATAGGCCCACCAATGAGGCTGCATGTTGCTCGGGAAGCTCTGCACCGTATGCTAACCTTCGCGATGTCTACCCGGAGGAATCAATGGCCTACCTGCCCGCCGAGAACCGCTATGAATCGATGAGCTACAAAAGGTGCGGCCGCAGCGGGCTGATGCTGCCGGCGATCTCGATGGGACTCTGGCACAATTTCGGCGAGGACAAATCGACTGCAACCGCGCGGGAAATCTGCCGCACCGCCTTCGATCTCGGCATCACGCATTTCGATCTCGCCAACAATTACGGCCCTCCCCCGGGCTCGGCCGAAACCCTGTTCGGCGAAATCCTGCGCAGCGAGTTTCACGGCCTGCGCGACGAACTGGTGATCTCCACCAAGGCCGGCTACCGCATGTGGCCCGGGCCCTATGGCGAATGGGGCAGCCGCAAGTATCTGCTCTCGAGCCTCGATCAGAGCCTCAAGCGGATGGGGCTCGATTATGTGGACATCTTCTATTCCCACCGCTTCGATCCCGACACGCCCCTGGAAGAGACCATGCTGGCCCTGGACTCGGCGGTGCGACAGGGCAAGGCGCTCTATGCGGGCCTCTCGTCCTACAACAGCCAGCGCACCCGCGAGGCCGTTGCAATCCTGCGCGAACTGAAGACGCCCTGCATCATCCACCAGCCGAGCTATTCCATGCTCAACCGCTGGATCGAGGAGGATGGCCTGCTTGACACCCTCGATGATGCTGGCATGGGCTCCATCGTGTTCTCGCCGCTGGCGCAGGGCATGCTGACCACGAAATACCTGAACGGCATTCCCGAGGAGAGCCGCGCCGCGCAGGGCAAATCCCTGCGCACCACCTTCCTGAACGAGGACAACCTCGCCCGCATCCGCGGCCTCAACGGTATTGCCGAGCGGCGTGGGCAGACACTGGCCCAGATGGCGCTCGCCTGGGTGCTGCGCGGCGGACGCGTGACTTCGGCGCTCATCGGCGCGAGCCGTCCCGAGCAGGTCGTCGATTGCGTGGGCGCGCTCAAGAACCTGTCCTTCACCCCGGAGGAACTCGGCGAGATCGACCGCTTCGCCGGCGAGGGCAACCTGAACATCTGGGCGGCCTCGGCGGAACGGAAGGGCCCGTCGCGTTAATTCCAAATCGCAATCCCCAGCCCCTTCGGGGATACCTCTTTGGAGGGACTTGAGAAGCCGGTTAACAAATGGTTAATGCAAAGCTTCATTGGCCATTTGTCCCGGGTCGCTTCCATGGTCTCCGTCACTGCCTCCGACAACCGCCGGCACGCCAGGCGCTTTCCCGCCCATCACCCGGCTCAGATCATGCTCGGGCCCGACGCGATGATCCCCTGCATGGTGCGGGACATCTCGACCGGTGGTGCCCGGATCGCCTTGAAGCCGCAGATGGACCTACCTGAGACCTTCGAGCTGTTCATCGCGGCCCACGACCTGCAGGTCCGCCGGGCGCGGGTGTGCTGGCGCCGGGGTGCTTTTGCCGGAATCGCCTTCAGTTCGGACGAGGCCGACGCGGACATAAGTGTGGAAGCGCCTCGCTCCCCCAGCTTCGAGGATTGCCTCGATCAGGCCGCCATGCCGGCTCATCTCGCGGCCAAACCAGCGCGCAAAAGCCTCAAGCTCTGGCAAACCACCATCTGAGACATCGCTTGAGCGCATCCACATAAGTGGGGCGCTTGAGCGAATGTGAGTCACCGCCGTCCGAACAGGCGCTCGATATCCGTGAGCTTGAGCTCCACATAAGTCGGCCGTCCGTGGTTGCACTGGCCTGAGAGCGGCGTCGCTTCCATCTCGCGCAGGAGCGCATTCATCTCCTCCGGCCGCAGGCGCCGTCCGGCGCGGATCGAGCCGTGGCAGGACATGCGCGAGAGAACCGCATCGAGCCGCTCCTCCAGCGGACTTGAAGCACCCTGACCCCATTCGGCGAGCGCATCGGCCACATCCTGCACCAGCGCCTTGATGCGACCGCCTGCCAGCGCCGACGGCACCTCGCGCACGAGCAGCGCGCCATGCCCGAAGGGCTCGACCACGAGGCCGAGACCCTCGAGAGACGACGCTTCCGCCAGCACACGGTCCGCATCCACGGGATCAAGATCGACCACCTCGGGGATGAGCAGCAATTGCCGGGCGATGCCGGATGAGGCGCGCTCGCGCTTCAGGCGCTCGTAGACGAGGCGCTCATGCGCTGCATGCTGATCGACGATGACGATGCCGTCAGCCGTCTGCGTCACGATGTAGGTGCCATGCAGCTGCGCGCGCGCGGCACCGAGGGGCGATTCTTCGGACTGGGGCTCCATCTCATGCAGCGTCGCGCGGCTGTCGGCGGAGGGCGTCGCGAGATCGGGCAGGCTCGCCTGCCGCTCAGAAAGGCCCGGTGTGTAGGATGTCTCCGGCGCATCGAGCGGCGCCTGCCAGTTCGCGAAGGCGCCAGTGGGGCGGATCGCATGGACACGATGCGGATAGGCCGGACGCAGGGGCACCGCGCCTTGCGGACGCAGGCTCTCCAGCGTGCGTGTGCCGCCGGTCGACGAGGCCCGGAACGCGTAGCGGGTGATCGCCTCCTTCAATGCTCCAACCACGAAGCCGCGCACGAAGGCGGGATCGCGGAAGCGCACCTCGGTTTTCGCCGGATGCACGTTCACGTCGACGCTGCGCGGATCGAGATCGATCATGACGGCGAGCACCGGGTGCCGGTCGGAGGCCATCACATCCGCATAGGCGCCGCGCACGGCCCCGAGCAGCAGCTTGTCGCGCACGGGCCGTCCGTTGACCACGAAATGGATCGCCGCACCGGTGCCGCGATGATAAGTGGGCAAGCTCGCAAAACCGCTCAGCCGCACACCCTCGCGTTCGACGCCGATGGCCATCGCGTTCTCATGAAACTCAGACCCCAGCACCCGCGAGAGGCGGCGCAGGAACCCATGCTCGCCGGGCTCCTCCGGCGGGTAGGTGAAGGCGGTGAGGTACTCGCCCGACAGGGTAAAGCGGATGGTCGGGTGCGCAATGGCGAGCCGCTTGACGATCTCCGCCACGGCTTGCGCCTCGGAGCGGTCGCTTTTTAAAAACTTCAGGCGCGCCGGCGTGGCGGAAAACAGGTCCGTCACCTCGACCCGGGTGCCCTTGGGCGCGGGTGCGGGCCGCACGGGGCTTTTCACGCCCGCTTCCACCACGATGGCGCTGCCGGTCTCGGCCACCGCCGTGCGCGACACGATGGAAAGGCGAGCCACCGCACCGATGGACGGCAGCGCCTCACCGCGGAAACCCAGCGTGTTGATGGCGAACAGATCGCCGTCCGGCAGCTTGGATGTGGCATGGCGCTCGACGGCCAGCTCCAGATCATCGGGCGTCATGCCCCGGCCGTCATCGACGATGCGGATCAGGCGGCGCCCGCCCGCCTCCACGGTAATCTCGATGGAGGTGGCGCCCGCATCGACCGCATTCTCGACCAGTTCCTTCACGGCCGCCGCCGGACGCTCGACAACCTCGCCCGCAGCGATGCGGTCGACGAGGATGGGATCGAGGCGGCGGACATGCATGAGGATCGCGGG
>JAJFBI010000237.1 GCA_020697385.1 Microvirga sp.
TTTGGAGTTGGTGTTGTAGACGCAGCGGCGCTCGCGATCTTCGCCTTCACGCTCGCCCGTCATCGTGACCACGATCCGGTTATCACCCTCCTTGCTCACCTTGGCCTTGGTGTCGTCCCAGTCGCGGCTCTCGGCGATCTCCTTGCAGGCGTCCTTCGCGTCGTCCTCCTCGTCCGCCCAGGCGGGGGGCGCGCTGACTAGCCAAGCCACCCCGGTCGCGGCGGCCAGGGCGAGCGCACCCTTGTGGAACTTCGTCATGGCCCATCCTTCCTTGTTCTAGCCTCTGTCGCCGACATAGTCAGCCAGCAGAGACAGTGAAATCGAAACGCGATTGACAGAGGGCGGTTCCAATCAACAGCACGGATGTGTTGCTATATCGAAACAGCATTCGTTTGGAACCACTCTCGGCGTTATTGGTCTATGATCCAAAACAAGCGACGTCCATTCGTCGCGTCTGCGGCTCTGTACTTAAAGTTGCGTCGCTCGATCATTTGGGAGCTCTGGACGATATTGCGGCTCTCGCACGCGGCTGCGAGCCCCTCAGTCTTCCAAGGCCCAGGGCAGCAGCCGCTCGAGCATGTCAGTACCCTGCCGGAGTTTCAAGGCAAAAACATGTAATTTCTCGAAACTACATTATCGACACGCCAAATTAGAAGGCTCATAAACGGACGTTTTGGAGGCAATCGGAGCGAGACCAAGCACCGTCGCAGCTTCGGCTGTGCGTTTTCGCTCATGAGGGGTGATTCAGACGATGTCGGTCATGCGTTCTGGCCGTTTTATCAGAGGCGCGAGCGGGACCTCGTTTACTTCACGTATTTCCAAGGTACCGCCGACAAAGAAGGCTTGTGCGTCTGCGTCCCAGCCGCCGAACCAGAAGGCGACGCGCCAGGGTTCCTCCGTCGGCGTGAAGTTGGGGAGCAGCTCCGCCATTCCCGCATCCCTCCGCCCGACAGGCGATCGCAGCTGGTAGTCCCAGACCATCCGCACCGGGAAAAACCCTGCGACGCCGCCCTGGCGAGCGAGGTTCTGGCGGAGGAACGCGGTGCGCTCCTCGAGCGCTGGCCTCTCGTCCGGCGATGCGCCGGCGTGCTCGCTCTCGAGCAGGCTTAGCCTGTTCCGCCAAACGTCGACGAGCGAAGGGATGTTCGTGGCGCATTCGATAAAGCCCGGATCGACGATAAAGTTGGTCGCGTTGAATTCCCGATAGGGAGACCGTGGATCCGACGGCATCGTGGCGCGGGACAGCTGACGCGAGCCCTGCTTGAGGCAGAGATGGAACGGGACGATCGGCTCGCTGCCGTCCTCGGCGATCACGCCGTTGCGGCCTTCGAACTTCGGGCCGTCGAGAAGATGGACTGCCGCGCCCCGCAGCGGGTGAGCGGAGTCTTCGGTCCCGTGCAGACACACGGACCTGACGGCGATCCCGATCTCGGGCGTATGCGTCCGCCGGAAAGGCGGGTCCTGGAAATGGACGACGCGATCGAGGTCAGGTTCGCCCGCGTAAGCCCGCATGTAGCCGGACACGCCGCGGGGCTCGTCATAGGGGTCCGGGTCGGTCGCGAGACGGCACTGCGCCCACCCGGCGAAGGTAGCGGAAAGCATCAGAGCTCTCCGCTGGCGACAGCCGCGAGGTCGCCCCGCATGATGGAAAGCGTCTCCCCGATCGCGCCGACGCGTGGCAATTCCTGGCCAAGGTCGGCACACTCGGCCACGAGTGCGTCCAGCCGCTCCAGCAGGATCGTCCAACGCGCGCCCGGGTAGGGCGAGAGAGCAACATCGGAATAGATCTCGAAACTCGGACCGGCGCGCTCGGGCGCTTGCGGGTCGTCGAGCGGCGCCTTCGTCACTTCCTCAGCGAGGGGGCGCACGGCGACGCTCATGATCCTCTGCGAGGATAGCTGCAGGGCCCGCCGCCTCGTCTCGGCGGCGGCATCATCCGCCCGCGGAGCCAGTGAGAAATAATGCTGCAGCATGAGCAGCATCACGCCGTAGTTTGCGTTGAAGAGTTCCGTTAGCCGTAATGCCATCGGGTTCTTGATGAGCGTAACCGGACCATCGGCCTCTGGATTCACGCGTGTAGCCGGGTTCTTCGGCACGCGCCGCGCGGCGTCGAACCGTTGCTCGGCGAAGTACCGTTGCCGCACTTCAAGAAAGCCGCTGTAGTGTGAGCGGTCCGTGCTCTGTGGTGTGCCTTCACCATCGGTGATGATGTTCTCGATGGCGGCGATTGCCGAGGCGCGGTCCGTGACGACACGGATGTCGAGCATCCGGTCCGACCAGTTGTTGGCGGTCTGAGCCGTTTTGGGGCCGATGAACAGCTGGCCTTGAGGGATCGCCCGGAAGCCATCGGCGATCTTTGCGTAGAGCTCGCCGATGTACTCGTATTCCAGGGGCTCAGGCGCCACTGAAGCAAGTGCAGCCGGCTGCATCTCTCTCGCGTCCAGGTCCGCCCCTGGCGGCGGGGGCGGCGGGAACCCGCGCGGCAGCTCGAATACCAAGAACTTGTATAGAGCCTCATCGCTGAAAGGCAGCAGATCGAAGGAGAAAGGATAGTAGCCTGTGCCCCGAGGCATCGCGGGCCGGTCGAGCTTCGCAGGCGCACCGATGGCCGCCAACAGATTACAGGCAATCCCAAGATGGCCCATCTCTTCCCGGGCGATCACGAGCATGCGCGCCTGCCAATCGCGCACCAGCCTCTGCTGATGAGGGGTCAGGCCTTCATCGAGCCCCTTCTTCACGGAAAGCGCGGTGTAGAGATACTGGACGAGCAGGCTGTGCTCGATCTCACAAGCCTCATGGAGCGCGTTGATCAGCTCCTCGCGTGTGTCGATCGCCATCGCGCCTTCCTGCAATTGTGTATTTCTACCGGCGTTCTGTCGTCTCAGCTCCAGTTCACTCAGCTCTCGTCCGGCGCTACACTGACAGAGCAGCTGCCCGGCCCTCGTCGGGGAACCAGCGCGATCCGAGATCCCCGGATGGCCGCGGCCTATACGGGGTAGGATGTGGCCGGGGCGGCAGTCAGTCAATTCGGACCCATGTCCGACAGCGGTGAGCCTACCCCGAGCCACGCGGCTCCGCGTTTCTCTCGCAAACGAGCATTTTCGAGACAGACATGGCGACATCGCTCAGCTTCGCAGCGTTAGCCCTACGCATGCTGCCCGTGACCGCATCTGCGGCGTGCCTGCCGGTTGCCAAACGACCCTTTAAGGAGCACCGTCGAGCCCGCTCACGAAGTCCATCCGAGGATGTCGGTCGAAAGGACCGCCCACACCTTCGGCAGCGAGCAACGATAAGGACCGGCCATGGTTGACGAACGCTACAAAGCACCTTGGTTTTGGCTCCTGATCTCTACATTGCTCACTCTGCTGGTAGGGCCCCGCTCGGGAGCAGCTGATGAAGCTGATGGCCTTCGGGTAACCGACTATTTCGTCAGCCACATCAGCAACGAGCCCTTCTACGCCCAACAGAATCTTGATCCCCGTGTCACCCTGCACGTGCGGGAAATCGTGCCTGCCGGACGAGAGCGCACTGTAGCCCGAGATGGCAAAGTCCTTTTGCTAATCCACGGCTTCAGCCATCCGGGTTATGTGGCTTTCGACACAGATCATGAGAACTGCTCATTGATGCGCTACTTCGCACGTGCAGGGTGGGATACTTTTGCTCTGGACCTGGAAGGCTTCGGCTTGAGCACTCGACCGCTGGTCATGGAGGATCCCGCGGCTTTCCCGGACAGCAAGGCCCCTATGCGTAGCGACGTGACGGTGCGCGATGTCGGGCGGGTGGTCGATTTCATCAGCGCCCTACGAGGTGTGGAGCGGGTCCATCTGCTCGGCTGGTCGCAGGGTGCCTCTGTGGAAGCTCCGCTCTACGCGATACAACATCCCGAGAAAGTAGCCAGACTAGTGTTGTTCGGCGTGACCTATGCCAATCCGATGAGCGCGGACGAACGTGAAAAATCAGCAGCGGATGGGGAAGCCAAAAAGGTCCTACGTAGCGTTCCCACACCAGAGCGCTGGGCGGGGCTCGGCACCAAAGAGGAGTTCATCGTGCCGGGCTGCTTCGACGCCAATCGGAAAGCTCTTCTGGCGTCCGATCCGAAGTCGGGCGAACTCGGTGGCGCAGTCCGCATCCCTGCGGGCCGAACTGTCGACTCGGATCGGGCTGAACTCCAGTTCGATGCCGCGAAGATTACTGTGCCGACCCTTGTCATCCGCGGCGACGCCGACAGTGACGCCAAGCGCGAGGACAATCAGCGGTTGATGGACGCCTTGGGCAGCACGGCGAAAGAATATGTAGAGGTCCCGGGTGGAGGACATTTTCTTCACTTCGAGAAGGTGAACCTTAAATTTTACCAATCGGTCCAGAATTTTCTGGAAACTAAGAAATAGGTGTTCAGGCTAGCCAGGATTATTCTCCAGCCTCATGAATAATACGGGAATGCTGTCTCGGCTATCTCAAAATTGGTCGTTTGTGAGGTAAACGCACCATTGATGGTTCTGTCCGAGCTTGCGCTACCGCAGCTGGTCGACCGGAACAGGTCCGGCTATAGCGCCGCGCCACCGCTGAGACCGTAGTGGCCGGATCGAAGCTCTCGGCCACGATCCAGGCCTTCTCCTCATCCGTCCAGCGCCGCCGCCGACCGACCCCGGTGATCACCTCCACCCGGCGGAAGCCGTCGGCCTTCGTACTGGTCGTACGACTAGAAGTACGCATAGGAGCAGGACCCGTCCCCATCACTCGGGTCCCACATCCTCGTCTCGCCAGCCAACCCGCAAGGTGGGCTTCACACACTTGCAATTACCCACATCTTTTCCCGTCAGCTCAATGCCTTGCTGGCTCTCCTCAAGGTCGTGTTCCTCTGTGCCGAGCCGTTTGAAGGTCTCCACGTCGGCTAACCTTTCGGGCCCAAACATAGATCAAGGCCGTAACCATAACCGCCCCTGCGGCTGGTCAAAGATGTGGGTAATTGCAAGCTTCACACAGCGTTTACCCTGGATCGAATTCACCGCTGCCATAAGGATCGTAAAGTAAACGGTATTGCGGTTAAGGCATGTCCTACGTGACCACGAGATCACATCCCGTGTGTATCAACGAATCTTGCTATGCCTCGGCCATGCATGTCGCCATCAATCGGAACCGCCGTCTCAAAAAGCCGCTTCATCAACGCGTCACCAACTAGATCTTCGGACGTGTTGTAGAGTGCAGCGATGCCGGCAACATACGCAGTAGCTATTGACGTGCCAGTTATCTTGACATACCTGCTATCTCCTGATGAAGAACGCGGAGCTGCCACCTGCACATCGCAGCCATAGCCGAAAATATCGGGCTTAGGTACATTCTCATACTCTCCAAACGAGGAAAAGCCTTGGGCCTTTCCTTCGAAATCGACCGCCCCGACCGCGATCACCTCGCGAAAAGCTGCCGGGCATAAGATCCCATCCTCGCCTTCGTTGCCGACGGACGCGATTACGACCGAACCGCTTCTGCGAAGCGTATTGACTA
>JAJFBI010000238.1 GCA_020697385.1 Microvirga sp.
TCGAGACAATGCGTCAGCACGCCCACCGTGGTCTCGGTAGGGCCATAGTGGTTGATGATGCTGCAGGCGGGCGCCAGAGCGCGCACTCGGTTCACAAGCTCCCAGCTGGCGGCCTCCCCGCCCAGTACCAAGCAGCGCTGCGGCAGCACCCGCTCCGGGTGTGCAGCCTCCAAAAGACCCGCCAAATGACTCGGCACGATCTTCAACGTATCGACGCCATGGCTCTGCATGTACTCCGCCATGCCGTCCGGGTCGAATCCCCGGTCCGTGGAGAGGACGTGCAGCGGCCGTCCTGAGCAGAGGGCACCGAAGATCGAGGTATTCCCTAGATCGGCTGCTATCGTGGAGACCGTCGCGAAGCTGCTACCCTCCGGAAGCGCCAGCCGCTCCAACACCGCGTGAACATAACCGGCGAGCTGCCGGTGTTCGACCGAGACGCCCTTGGGCCGCCCAGTCGAGCCGGAGGTGTAGATGACATAGGCCAAATTCTGTGGACCTGCCTCGCGGCCGGCATGGGTGGAGTCATCCCCCTCCCATGTTTGCCAATCGCGATCCAACATGATGCGTATGATATCCGTTTCCGGTAGTGCCTCTTCCCACTTCGCCTGTGTCAGCATTACCCGCGCTTCGCTGTCCGCGAGCATGTACGCCAACCGCTCCTTGGGAAACTTGGGGTCGAGAGGGACGTAGGCACCTCCAGCTTTCAAGATTCCCAGCAGACCCACGACCATGTCGAGCGAGCGTTCGGTGCAGAGCCCTACCCGCGCCTCGGCGCCGACTCCGACCCGACGCAGATAGCCGGCCAACCGGTTCGCTCGAGCATCCAATTCCCGGTAACTCAGTGTGTTGCCCTCATAGATGACGGCAACGGCTTCCGGACTCTTACGGACCTGGGCTTCAAAGAGCTGATGTACACAGACGTCCTGAGCAGTGCTAAGGGCTGGGTGCTGATGGCTGAGCGCTGAGTCGCGAGTGCTGAGATCTGAAGAGGCGGGCTGCGAAGCATTCCACGTGATCAGCACCTGCTGCCGCTCGGCCTCCGTCAGCAGCGGTAGCTCCGAGAGGCGCGTCTGAGGATGCGCCGGCATCGCTTCCAGGAGCATTCGGTAGTGCCCCAGCATGCGGGCCATGTCATGGTGTTCAAACTGCCGCCGGGCATAGCACAGGAGCAAGCGAAGCTCGGTGCTCGGCTCCACGATCAAGGAGAGCGGATAATTGTTCCGCCCGGCAGTCAGCGAGTAGGACGCTGGGGCCTCTTCAGATAGAATACGGATGTTCAGTTGCCGCGGTTGGGCGTGCTCGTCATCCTCCGGATAGTTCTCGAACACGACGAGGCTCTCGAACAGCGACTGGCCGCTCGGGACCTCGCTCCAGCGCTGGATATGCGTCAGCGGCGCCCACTCATACTGTCGGATGTCGCTGTTCTGTTGCTGCAGCGCGTGCAACCACGAGGACACGGTCTCCTCGCCGGACAGCCGGATGCGGACCGGCAAGGTATTGATGAACAGGCCGACCATGGTTTCCGACCCCGGAAGATCCGTCGGGCGACCGGAGACTGTAGCACCGAACAGCACCTCTCGCTCGCCGCTGTACCGGTGTAACAGCAAGGCCCAAGCGCCCTGTATAAGGGTGTTGAGAGTCAGATGGTGACGCTGTGCAAAGGCCTGCATGGCACTGGTCTCAGCTTTCGACAACCGTATACCCTGCTCGGCATAGGGCTTCAGGGTATCGGTTGGAAGCTCTTGCGGTGACTCTAAAGGCAGCGCGGTAGGCATTGAAAATCCGCGAAGCGTCTCTCGCCAAAAATCCTCGGCGCTCCGCAGGTCCTGATGGTTCAGCCAGGCAATGTAGTGACGATACGGAGCGGCTGGAGGCAAGGTGAGCGGCCGACCTTGCGCAAAGGCGTCATAGGAGATCAGCACCTCCTTCAGGAGCAAGGCGAAACTCCATCCGTCCAGGAGAATGTGATGGTGGCTGTTGATGAAGTACCAGCGATCCTCGGCTACTCGAGCCAACGTGAGACGCATCAGGGGCGGTTGAAGAAAATTCAATCCCGCGCGACGGTCCTCGCTCAGCAGAGACGCCAACGCGTCTCTTCGCTCGTGCTCTGAATGGCCGCGCCAATCGAGGCAGTGGAGCGATAGTTTAGCCTTCCGGCGTACGACCTGGAGGGACTTGTCCACGCCTTCCCAGACGAAGGCGGTCCGCAAAATCGGATGCCGGCTGACCGCCTGCTGCCAGGCCTGCTCGAAAGCCGGCAGATGGAAGTCCCCTTCCAGTAGGAATCCATACTGATAGAAATAGGGATCGGTTTCCGCTTCCGAGACGTGATGAAACAGCAGGCCTTCTTGCAGCGGAGACAGATAGTAAATCGACTCGATGTCCTTTTTATGAGATGGCATTGATTTCAATCTATGTTCTCCAAGATGGTATCCAGCGCATCCTGTTCGATTGCGATGTCCGGAAAGTCGGAAGGCGTGTAGCCACCGGCGTCAGGGGAAAGGCAATGAGCTATCACATCTTCCAGACACCGGCGATAGTTCTTGCTGAGCATGTCGATCGTCGCCCGCCGGTAGCGTTCACGGCTGTAGCTCCATGTGACCTCCAGCCGGCCGGCCTGTACCTCCACGCTGATGTCCAGCTCGTACTGCAGCGGACTGCGCAGATCATGCTCCCTTCCGACCGACTCGTGTGCCGGAGCAAACTGGGATCGCTCCGGCAACGCCTGATCTAATTGCCCTAAGTAATTGAAACAGATCTGCGCGGCCGGATAGGTTCGCAACTCATCCGCCACCTGCTCTGCTCCATCCAGGTATCTCAGCACGCCATACCCGATACCCCGATTGGGAATGCGACGGAGTTGCTCCTTGACCGATTTCAACACATCGGCTGGTGATCCGGGGACCAGCTCCAACAGCACGGGATAAATCGTCGTAAACCACCCGACAGTCCGTGAGACATCCAGCTCCGGGAACAGGTCTTCCCGCCCGTGCCCTTCGAGATCTACCAGCACAATCGAACTCTGCATCCAGCTTCCCAGCGCCTGCACCAGCGCCGCCAGCAGCACCTCATTGATCTGCGTCTGATAGGCAGAAGGGACCTCATGTAATAAGGCGTCGGTTTCTTCCTCGCTCAACGAACCGGTCACTCTCTCGACCGACACTTCGGTGCGGTCCCCCAACGGGTCATCCACCGGCACTGGTTTCACTTGCGTTCGTCGTCGATCCAGCCAGTACACCTCTTCTTGCTCCAGCACATTCGACTGGGCATGGGACTGGATCCGCTCGGCCCATTGCTTCAACGACGTGGTTTTCGCCGGCAACTGAATGACCCGGCCGCATACGTGTTGCTGGTAGGCCGCCTGGAGATCCTCCAGCAAGACACGCCAAGACACCCCATCGACGACGACGTGATGCACGATGAGCAGCAACCGATCTGAACGGCCGGCGCCGAGCTGGAACAGGACCGCCTGCAGCAAGGGCCCGTCCGTGAGGTGCAGCCGTGCCTGCCACTCGGATGCGACCGATTCCAAGACTGAGGACTGCGCCTCTCCCGACACATGGGACAGATCCACGACGATGAACGATGCCACGCCGTTTGCCGCGTTGGTTTGCCGCCAGCCCTGCCCCTCATGGATGAACTGCATCCGCAACGCGTCATGATGCTGGAGCAGGTGCTCCACGGCTGCTTTCAGCGCGTGGTGCTCCAACGGCTGGAGCGTTTCCACCAACACGGCCTGATTCCAGTGATGCGGGTTGGGTAGCTCCTGCTCGAAGAACCAGCGTTGGATCGGCATGAGCGGCACGTCGCCCGTGACCGGCCCTTGCTCAGGCGGGACGACACGATCACCCCCCGCGCTCGTCGCTTGGTCGCCCGCGGCAGCGGCCAATTCTGTAATCGTTTGATGCTGAAAGAGTTGCCGGGGCGTCAGCACGACCCCAGCGTGCTTGGCGCGCGCAATGATCTGTAACCCCATGATGGAATCGCCGCCGAGCTCGAAGAAGTTGTCCTGCACCCCCACGCGCTCGACTCCAAGCACCTGTGCCCAGATGCGCGCAAGAATGCCTTCGGCCGGCGTGCGCGGCGGGACATAGCCTTGTTCGCGCTGCTCATCGCCGTCCGGAGCCGGCAGCGCCCGGCGGTCGATCTTCCCGTTGGGTGTGAGCGGCAGCGCCGGCAACCAGACAAACACCGACGGCAGCATGTAGTCGGGGAGCTGCGCGGACAGCCCACGGCGTACGGTCTCAGACGCAGGCGCCGGTTCCTGTCGTGCCACGACGTAGGCCACCAGACGTTTCTCGCCGGGCCGGTCCTCACGCGCCAACACGACGGTCTCCCGGATCTCCGGGTGCTTGAGGAGATGCGCTTCGATTTCGCCCAGCTCAATGCGAAAGCCCCGCAGCTTGATCTGGTGGTCTATCCGCCCAAGGAATTCGAGGGTACCGTCCTGGCGGTAGCGGGCGAGATCCCCCGTCCGGTACAGGCGACTGCCGGGCTTGGTACCAAAGGGATTGGGGAGAAACTTCTCGGCCGTCAGGCTCGGACGATTCCAATAGCCGCGCGCCAGACCCGCTCCGGCGATGTAGAGTTCGCCCGGCACGCCGACAGGGACAGGGGTGAGCTGAGGATCTAGCAGGTAGACCTGCGTATTGGCAATCGGACGTCCAATCGTCGCCGGCCCATATCTCCGACGCAGCGCATACGTCGAATAGGTGGTGTCCTCGGACGGCCCATACAGGTCGAATACATGCTCGATGTGGTCCAAGGCATAAAGCTGATCGACCAGCGCGGGCTGCAACGGCTCCCCGGCGAGATTCACCGTTCGAACCGATCGAGGGAGGCCGCGCTGGCGGAGCAGTTCGCCGATGGCAGACGGAACGGTGTTGACCAAGGTCACCTCCGCAGCCCCGGAAAGCGTCGGCAGTTCAAGCGCGTGCTCCGCGATAATGACGCGCCCGCCGCCACTCAGTGGAACAAACAGCTCGAAGACCGATAGGTCGAAGCAGAGCGACGTAGATGCCAAGACGCCCTGCAGATCTTCCGGGCGATAGACTGTGTGCGCCCAATGGATGAGCGCTCCGGCGCTTCGATGGGTAATCGCGACACCCTTCGGTCGGCCGGTGGATCCCGAGGTATAGATCACATAGGCGACATGGTCAGAGCTCTGACGGGTCGCGAGGTTCGTCCCGTCCTGCTTGGCGATCTCCGGCCAATCCCGGTCTACACATAGCCGTGGGCCGGCCGGCTCGGGCAACAAGTCGAGCAGTCGTTCTTGCGTGAGCAGCACCGTAATCTGAGCGTCGTCAATCATGTACGCGATCCGTTCCCGCGGATAGTTCCGGTCGATCGGCACATAGCCGCCGCCGGCCTTGAGAATCGCGAGCAACCCCACGATCATCTCCGGCGAACGCTCGACGCAGATGCCCACCAGCGCTTCCGGCCCTACGCCATGTCGCGTGAGAGAACGGGCGAGGCGGTTG
>JAJFBI010000239.1 GCA_020697385.1 Microvirga sp.
GATAGGCGACATGCAAACCACAGTCCGCCTTCGGCTATGTTGCGGCCAGATGCTGCCCGGACTGTCCGTTTTTTGCCCATAAAACGGACAGTTAGCCCATAGGGACGGCTTGGCTGTGAAGGCCTTGAGCTACACCATATCGACGAACAATGGGGATGAGCCTGTCTCGTCATGACGGCAGGATGCAAAATGTTGACACTCCGTCAGATCGAGGTCTTCCGCGCGGTCATGGTAGCGCAGACAGTGATCGGTGCTGCCAGCCGGCTTAAGGTTGCGCAACCTACAGTCACAAAGACCATCCGCCGCATCGAGGACATACTTAAGACGCAACTCTTTGACCGGAGCGGCGGGCGCCTGGCACCTACCGCCGAGGCGCGGCGGATCCTGGCTGAGGTGGACCGTGCCTTCGAGCAGCTCGAGGGTGCAATCGGCCGTGCTGCCCGGATCACGCAAAGCTGGGAGGGTATTTTCCGCTTCGGAGCCTCGCCCAGTGTCGGTCGCGTGCTGGTCCCGCGGGCAATCGCTTCCTTCGTCCGCGATCGCCCCGAGCTCTCCGTCCACTTCGAGATTTTGTCGGTGAGCCAAGTCCTGGACTATCTGATCTCCGGGCCTGGTGAAGGTGCCGTGACGATGTTCCCGGTCGTGCACGGCCATGTGCGCAGTGTGGCGGTCGGCACCGGTCGTCTGGTCGGGCTGGTCCCGCACGCGCTGCCTCAGGCCGGCATGAAATCCTTGAGTGCTAGCGACCTCGCGGACACGACACTCATTGTCTTCGAACCCCACTCGGTGCATGGCCAGATGCTCAATCGCTTCCTGAGCACCGGGCAGGTCGAGCCGCGGCGAACGCATGTGGTGCGTTTCGCCGAGACGGCGATCGGCCTTGCCGAGGCCAGCGTTGGCGTCGCGATGGTCGATGAGTTTAGTGCCATGTCCGTCGATCGCACACGTGTCGCGGTGGTTCCGATCGCAAATGGCGAGCTGTTCGAGGTTTACGTGCATCGTAATCTCGAGCGGGTGCAGAGCCGGTTCATGCGCCTTCTCGAGACTGCCCTTCGGCACGAGCTGGCCACTCTTTCTGCTGCGCCATAGCCTCAGGCTATAGACGCTTGAAGCGAAGTCGATTGAGGATCGGCTTCGCCTGCTGTCTATTGCATGGCGAGACGTCCTCCCTCAACGACTTGCTCCAGAGAGGCTAGACATGATGAGCACCTGCACCGCGCGGCCGGAAGGCCGTCGCTCCTCGACCATCACACAGTCAATTCTTGCTGCCTTTCTTGGTTTCTCCCTAACTTCTGCGGCGGCCAGCGCGCAGAGCTATCCGAGCAAGCCCGTCCAGGTCGTCGTGCCGTTCGCAGCCGGCGGGGGGGTCGACACGGCAACGCGCGTGGTGGCGGACGTCGCCGGCGAGATCCTTGGCCAACGCTTCGCCATCGACAATCGGGGCGGCGGCAGCACGATCATCGGCACCCAGGCCGTGGCCAGGGCGGAGGCCGACGGCTACACGCTCCTTGCAGCACCCACCACGATGGTGATCAACCCGGCGCTGAAGTCGAGCATCCCCTACAACTGGGAAACCGACTTCGTTCCGATCGCCCTCCTGGCGAAGCTGCCTTTTGTCGTAGTGGCGGGCAAGGACCTGCCGGCCAGCACGATGAGCGAGCTGGCAGCGCTCGGCAAGCAGTCGGAGGATGGCCTGACCTTCGGGTCGGGCGGGGCCGGCACGGTGGCCCATCTCGCGGGCGAGTTCTTCGCCCAGCGATCCGGTGCCAAGATGGTGCACGTGCCTTACCGCGGCGAGGCACCCGCGCTGGTGGACGCGATCGGCGGCCAGATCGCGGTCATGTTCAGCACGTTGGCCTCGGCCTCGGGCCACATCCAGAGCGGGCAGCTCAAGCCCCTGGCGGTGACGACGAAGGAACGGGCGAGCCTCCTGCCCGACGTGCCGACCGTGGCCGAGCAGGGCTACCCCGACTACGACCTCTCCGCCTGGATAGCGCTCGTGGCGCCGAAGGACACGCCCCGGCCGGTGATCGAGACCCTCAACAAGGCCTTCAACGAGGCCTTGAAGCGCCCCGATCTCCGCGAGCGGCTCACGAAGCTGGGTGCCGAGCCCGCCGGCGGGACGCCTGAGGAGCTCGCTGCCTTCATGAAGAAAGATGCGGGGATCTGGGCCGAGGTCGTCAAGACCGGCGGCGTCAAGGCGGAATGAGCAGGCCAGCCAGCACTATCATAGCGGACAAAGCACCATGCTAGCACTTCAGAAGATTGAGCCGGCCTTCGGGCTTGTCTTGCGCGACGTTCCTCCACCAGTGCCCGGACCGGGCGAGGTGGTGATTGAGGTGGGCGCCACCGGCGTCTGCGGCACGGACCTCCACATCTATGAGTGGACGCCGGGCTACGAGGCTATGGCAAGCAGGATGCCGGTCACCATCGGACATGAACTTGCCGGCACGGTGGCCGCGGTTGGGCCGGGCGTCACCGGCTTGGCCGAAGGCATATCGGTGACGGCACGGCCGTCCGTGGTCTGCGGGCGGTGCCCCGCCTGTGTGGCGGGGAACAGCGATGCATGCGCGGCCCGGACGGGCATCGGGATCACACGGAACGGCGGCTTCGCTCGCTACGTGGCGGTGCCGGCCGAGAACTGCGTCAGCGTGCCAAGCAATCTCGATCCGGAGGTTGCAGCACTCACCGAGCCGATGACGGTGAGTGCCGAGGCGGTCGACACGGGCGAGGTACGCGCGGGCGACCGGGTGCTCGTCCTTGGACCCGGCAGCATCGGGCAAGGGATCGCGCTCTTCGCCCGGGAAGCGGGTGCGGCCGAGGTCGTCGTGGTCGGTCGTGACGATCAGTTCCGCCTGGACCGTCTGCGGGCCATGGGGTTTCCGGATGTTATCGACCTCGGCGAGCGCACGCTCCCGGAGGCGCTAGCCTCCTATCTGGCGCGAGGCCGCTTCGACGTGGTGATCGAGGCGACCGGCGTGCCTGCCGTCGTGCAGCAGGGGTTGGACGTACTGCGAAAGCGGGGCGTGCTGGTCGTGTGCGGCATCCATCCACGCCCGGCCAGCGTCGACCTCACGCGCCTCGTCCGCGAGCACCAGCAGATTAGGGGCTCCTACCGGGCGCCTTTGTCGACTTGGCTGCGGGTAGTCGACTTCCTGACCCGGCACACCGAGCTGGCGCGGCAGATGATTACCCACCGGGTGGCGCTTGGCGATGCTCTGGCCGGCTTTGAGCTGGCACGTCAGAAGGCAGCTTCCAAGCTGATCGTCTTCCCGCAGGCCTGAGGCGAAGGAGGCAGCAATGCCACTCAAAGGGTCCGCCTTCCTGGCCTTGTGGAATGACATCGAGCCGCAGCGCCGTACCGAGTACGATGCCTGGCACACTTTCGAGCACGTGCCGGAGCGTGTCGGCATCCCCGGGTTCATCCGCGGCCGGCGATACGTGGCGCGCGAGCGAAGCGAGCAGCGCTACTTCACCCTCTATGAGCTGGGTGGGTTGGAGGCGCTTGAGGGCGTCGACTATGTCGACGTGGTCGAGCGCCCGACCGACTGGTCAGCCAGCATGCGCCCGTCGTTCCGCAACGTCATCCGCCACCCCTGCACAACCGTTGTGAGCCTGGGCCAGGGTGTCGGCGGCAGCATTTCCACACTCCGCTTCGGCATCGCCAGCACTGGCCAGAAGGTCGACGTAGACACGGCACGGGCCGTACTCGGGCCGTTACTGGAGACCGTGCAGATCACCGCGGCTCATCTCGGGCAGGAAGTCGCAAAGGCACCCCTTCCGTCCATGGAAAGGCTGGGTTGGGGTCAGGCGACCGAGAATACCATGCAGCACGTCCTGATAATTGAAGGCCTCGACCGGCAGGAGCTCGAGGCAGCGCAGCCGCGCCTGGCGGAGCTGGTCCGCCAGCAGCTGAACGCAATCGGAGATATCGCCTTCGTGGCGTTTGATCTCGCCTTCATCGTTGAGAAGTCTGGCCTGCCCGGCCCTACGACGAGCCGCCAACCCGCCCGTTGCGATCTCCAGAGCCGCTGGAAGGGTGAAAGGACTGAGGAAGTCGGGACAGCAGGGGAAGAGCGCTGAGGCACGGCCGATAAGCCGCTTCCTGCACGAGATGCTCCAGATCGAGGTGCTGCCGGTGGCCAGAAGCGCCTGAGCACGCCTCTAGAATACTCCCATTTTCGTAGGTTTCTTAAGGCTTCAGCAACGTTCGGCAGGATCGAGCCTTGACCTGACCGAAGCAGACCGTAGCGCGGCTGGGGGCCGGGTGCGAGCGCTCGACGTCAGCCATGCGTCACGAGCCGACATTCGCCCCGGTCCGGTTGTGCAAGCACAGTAGGTTGCGACGTTATTCGGGCAGCCCGGTGACGCGGAGCGCCTCGCTTAGGGAGGCGGCAAGCGCTGGCGCGCAGTCCACGCCGGAAAATTGCCGGCTGTACCGGAACGCAGGTTGCAATTCCAAAACTCGCGCCGCGGCAGCCTTAGCTTCGTCGAGCCGCCCGAGCTTCGCGAGCGGTGCCGCCAGCAGCATGTAGGAGATGCTGTGGCCCGGATTGGACTGGACGGCCTTGTGGGCGGCCTTGGCCGCTTCCTCGTAGCGGCCGCAGTGGAAATGCCCGAGCGTCAACGAGTGGAAAGCGGCAAAGGCCCAAGGGTCGAAAGGGCTCAGGCGCATCGCCCGCTCGCCCCATTCGATCGCGCGCTCGGCTTCTCCGGTCCACGCGAAAACGACGCTGCCGAGGATGTAGGTGATGGCGGATGAGGGACTGACGGCGAGCGCTGCCTCGAACGCGGCGAATGCGGCGGCATGATCGTGCCCGTCCATGCCGATCGAAAATGCGGCAAAGGTCAGAGCGAGCGCATCGTCCTGGCCGTGCTCGATGGCAGCCTGAGCATGGCGCATCGAGGCCGCTCGGCTCTCTTCGTGCAGTCCGCCGCGCAGAAAGAGGCAATGATGGCACATCGCGGCGAACGCGTGTGCCAGCGCATAAGCGGGATCGAGCGTGAGTGCGCGTTCCAGAAGCACCAGCGCCTTTGTCACGCGCTCCGGCATCCCGGAATAGACGTCGGGCTGAGACTGCAAGACGAGATCATAGGCGTCGAGGCTATCCGGCCGCATGCGTTTGACGCGCTCGACTTCCACCCGGCGCAAGCTCGGCTCGATCGCGCCCACGACCGACAGCGTGATCTCGTCTTGAAGCGCGAAAATGTCGTCGAGCGAGCGGTCGTAGCGCTCAGCCCACAAATGGCCTCCGGTCTCGGCCTCGATCATCTGCGCGGAGATGCGGACACGACTTCCGCCCTTACGCAGGCTTCCTTGAAGTAGGTAGCGCACGCCGAGTTCGCGGCCCACGCGCTTTGCGTCTACCGCCTTCCCTTTATAGGTGAAGCTGGAATTGCGCGCGACCACGAACAGCCACTTGATACGTGACAATCCAGCGATGATGTCTTCGACCATGCCGTCCGCAAAGT
>JAJFBI010000240.1 GCA_020697385.1 Microvirga sp.
GTGCTCGACCTGCGATGTACGGACACGGGCGGCCAGATCCGGATCAACAAGTACGAGCTCCGGACTGATCGGCTCGAACCCGTCTTGGCTCTCACCTCTACTCATGCCTCACCCCCCTACAGATGCGAGCCGCAGACTGTAATGACCCTATCGACGAACCAACATACGTGAACGGTTAGTGAGGTGGATTGAGGCATGAGCGAAAATCGCGTACACCTCGCTAGTCGGGCAACTAGCCGTTCGGTCCCACCGGAAGACAGCGACACGCCCGGTGACCCGGGCGTGTCGCTTTTGCCCAACGAAGCGTTGAAGTGTTACGGCGCCTCGACGAACTGGATCTCATCCAGCTCGCCGGGTGCGTACTCCTCGACGATGCCGAGAATCCACTCAATGACGGCTTCGGTGTCGGTACGGAACGCGAAGCCGGTTCCGCCGCAGGTCTGGCGGTTGAAGCCGAAGAGCCACGAGTTGACACCGACGATCACGTTGGAGCTAAAGCCGCCATAGAAGGTCGGCCCCCCGGAGTCGCCGAAGCACGTTCCACCGCGACCGCCGCCGGGTGCCGAGCTCAGCTGAAGGTTGAAGCCCGCCGTGTTCGAGCTCCTATTCAGATTGGCGGCCTGTGTCACAGCCATCAGCCGCGAACGGAACGAGACCGTTTGCGCGGGGTTCGTCTTGGTCAGGCCGTACCCCGCGACCGTGAAGGTGGCGTCCTTGAACTCGCGCGAGCTGAGCGAGTCGAGGAAGCCGGCCCCGGCCAGCTGCCCGTACTCAGGAAGCTCGACGGCCTGGTCTTCCGGCAGGATGATCAGCCCGACGTCGTGGATGTTCGGGAAGCCCGCGAAGTTGTCGAACCCGAAATCGAAGAGCAACGTTGCCTCGACGCAGAGCGGGTCTCCCTCAATGCAGTAATCGGGGTACCCGGTCGTCGGGTCGAGCTGCGTCTCCGGGTCGTACTCGGCGCCAGCATCCTGATGGAACCAGATCCGCGCCGACACGGGTGACTCCTCAGCGTCCTGATCGGTGCAGTGGCCGGCGGTCAGGAACACGCGATCGGTCAGAAGCGAACCGGAGCACCTCCACATGAACTCGCCCTCGGCGTCATAGAACGCCACCAGACCAACGTACGGGTGCTCGTTGTCCGCAACAAAGTTGCCTGTGACCGCGCTTCCGGGCGCTACCGCGATGGCCAAAGTGCCAAGCAGCGCAGCAACGAGCATGAGCAGCTTGCGCATTGAACCCCCTCCTCTCCCTCATCAGATTGATAGACGAACGGATACGAGGTATCCATCGCGGCGGTGGCTCAAACCAAAGCATGTTGCTTGGAAGCGCACGCTTCCCGCAGACGGACTCCCTGCCGCCAGGCCAGCACCGTGCTGCGGTAGGTGGGCGGATCGGCAGGTGAGGCGTCCGTGCATTGCAGCCTGAAGCTGTAGGTCATCCGGTGCTCCTTCCGGAACCGGACGGCCACCCCGGACTTACACGCCTACGCACGTGTTGGGGCGACGTACTCCGCAGAAGCCGCAGGCACCGCACACGCCGCAGCTGCGACTCCGAAGCACCTCGCCCCACTGGCGAAACGGGGCACCCCGCCGATTGGTTACGCGGGCTGCGAAAACCACAAAATGCTTTCGGGGTTCGATCGCTTCCTACATCACTCGCTCGAGGCTTGGCGTGACGAGCCTGACCAGCTCAGTGCGGTGATGCACTTGCCCCGGCAGGCAGCCGATCTGCCGTCAGGCGAACCCGCCGAAACTGAAAGCCCTGCTCAGATGGGAGATGCGGATGAGAGGACTTGAACCTCCACGGGGTTCGTAGGGCGTTGGCGGCGGCTCCGGCGAAGTGGCGGGAAGAGGCTTCGCTATGCGGTTTGAACCGGATGCCGGCGCCTCACGCGGCTTGCCTCAGTGAGCCCATTTCCCGGCGTTTGTGCCCGGAATGCGCCCGGTGGGGCCGGCCGAAACGGCCACTAGCCCGGCGAGACGCCGCATGCGATCCTAACTGCGCGATACTCCTGGGCGAAGCAAGATGGTCGAACTTCCGAGCGGGACGGTCACACTGCTGTTCACGGACATCGAAGGCTCGACCCGTCTCCTCAAGCGTCTGCGCAACGAGTACGGCGGACTGTTGGCGGACCACCATCGGCTGATGCGTTCGGCCCTCGAACAGCATGGCGGTCGGGAGATGGATACGCAGGGGGAGGCGTTCTTTGCGGTTTTTGCTCGAGCGAAGGATGCAGTTGCGGCGGCGCTCACGGCGCAACGCGCCCACGCGACCCATGGCTGGCCTGACGGCGTTGAAGTGCGCGTTCGGATCGGTATCCACACCGCCGAGCCGGAGCTTGTCGGCGACCGGTACTTCGGACTCGGCGTGCACCGGGCCTCCCGCCTTTGCTCCGTTGGTCACGGCGGGCAAGTCCTGCTGTCTCGCTCGACTGCTGGTCTGGTCGACGAAGACGAGATCGCCGGCGTCGCACTTCGCGATCTCGGCGAGCATCTCTTGAAAGACCTTGAGCGCCCGGAACGCATCTACCAAGTCGTCACGGAGGGTCTTGCCGAGAGTTTCCCTCCCATTAGGACGCTGACCGAGGTTGCGCGTCGAAGCGAGGTTCCGACCGGGACGGTCTCCTTCGTCTCAACAGACATGGCGGGTTTCAGGCGGCTACTTCGGACCGGTATCGACCATTACGCGGCCGTCATGGACGAGCATGACCGGCTACTTCGGAACGTCTTCGAGCAGAACGGGCACGTGGTCGACGTGGTCGGCGACTCGTTTCTTGTCGCCTTCGCACGACCCAAGGACGCTGTTCAGGCCGCCGCCACGGCTCAGCAAGCGATCGCCTCAGGCGATTGGCCCGCCGGCGAGCAACCAGAAGTGAACATAGGGATACATACCGGGGAGGCTGTCCGGACGGGGTCTCGGTATTTCAGCGCCGCGCTCGTCCGGGCCGTGCGGATCTGCGCCGCCGCTCAAGGCGGGCAAGTTCTGTTGTCGAAGACAACGGAGAGCCTTCTCGATGCCGATGATTTGGGCGGGTTATGCCTGCGCGATGTCGGGGTGCGGGAACTGCTTGATTTCGAACGGCCAGTTCGCCTCTACGAGGTAGTTCCCCACACATCCCACGGTCGCGGGAACGACACAGCCGCGCAATAGAGGAGCGATGGGCCGGATCTTCTCGCTGGCTTCGGGTCACGTGATCTGAGCCGTCGCGGTGAGAACCGTCCCCGGCGAGCCGAGCCTCGAGTGTGACGGCGCCGCGCTTTTTTTTAGGCAGGCTCAACGAACACGTCTGCCTAGGCTTTCGCGAGAAACAGCGGGCAATCGCTCAACCATGCGGGGATTCGGGATCTTGAACGAGCTTTCCACGACTCGGCGTAATACGGCCCGTGGAGTCGTCCCGGTGCGGTTGTCAGGTGCGGAGCGGGCTCAGATTGCGGGTGCGGCTGGCCGCCGGAAGTTGACGCTCAGCGGGTTCATTCGGCAGGCGGCGTTGCAGGCTTCGGCGGTTGTGCAGGGGAAGGTTTATCCCGTCAAGGCACAGGTTCCTGAGCGTGGGGCGCTGCCGTTGGTTGTGGTGGGTTCTGAGCCGCGGTCGCATTGGGTAGAGGGCGTTCCGGTTGACGCGTCTGGCCGTCCGATTCGGGGCGGCGATCACGGACGTTCGATGCCTTGACGCGCCGACCGTCAGGAGAATGAGTCAGGCAGAGGGAGAGAGATACGTCAGCGCGTCAAGTCAACGCGAGAATCGTGGAATGTGCGACTGGACGACTGAGCGAAGCGCAATGCCCACCGCAACGGAGATGAGGCTCACAACGATGATCGCCGCGGCTCCGAATTGCCACCCGTCCCCCATCCCATAGCCCCACCAGTCTTGTGCGAGGCCGAGGAAATAAACCGGCCAGAGAACGAGGGGGATCATCAGCGTCCACCAGCGTCCGATCACGGCACCGGATAGAGCGACCAGCGCAAGGAGTGTGATGACGACCACCTCCACCGCATGGAACGTTATCCCGGAGCGGCTCTTATGCTGCCCGCGTGTACGGCCTTGACGCGCCCACGTCAGGAGAATGAGGAAGGCAGCGGGAGTGAGATCGTCAGTCCGGCCAGTAACCCGGCCAGTGGGCGAACGGTGAGTAGTCCGGGCGGGGTTGACGCTTCGCGACCGCCACCACCAGCCCGACTGAATCTCCCCGCGAGGCGATGTCGGCGTCCTGTATGACCACCTGGCCGACGCTCGGGTGCTTGGCCGGGAACCGGCTATACGTGATCTCGGGCCGTAAACCGACGCGCTCGAACGCCTCGGTTGCTTCTCGCTCGTCCTTACCCAGCACAAGCGGAACGAAGAAGAGATCGTCGACAAAACCGTTACCCCCAGCCGCCGTCCCCAGGCGAAGTCCGCTTCTCGGCTCGGCGTCTCGTCCGTTCAGGTGTAGGCCAAGAACTGCGGCCATCGCCCCCAGCACTCCAAGTGCGGCGACCAAGATCAACCGGTACTTCCAGGACACTGCTGGCTAGGAGCCTATTCGTCGGCGGCCGTTGAGTAATAGCGCATGACCGCCGCTGTCCGCGTGTGGACGCCAAGCTTGGCGTAGATGTTCTCGAGGTGCTTCCGCACGGTGGACGACGCGACCCAGAGAACCGCCGCGATCTCGCCGTTCGTCTTTCCGTGGGCGACCCAGCTGAGTATCTGCCTCTCGCGTGGAGTCAGCCCAAGTTCGTGCGCTCGTTCCTCCCTCTGGTGTGTGTGCATGTCTTGACCGTAGGCCTGCCGCACAAGGCGTGTCTGTCAAGCGGAGGACGGACTGAGTGTCAAAGTGGTTACAGACAGGATTTTGGCCTCCCGGCGCCTGCCTCCCGGGTGAGCGCTGGTCGCTTCGGTTCGCTGGCGCCCACGTCAGGAGAATGAGGTCAGGCAGCGGGAGAGATAATCACTCCGCTGTGACTAAGCCACTGGGTGTGCTACTGGTCGTGGCCGCTGCCATCACTGCCGTCGTAGGCATCGGATGGCTCCTTCTCGACGCCATCGGGACGGAATGGGACTACTGCCCCGGCGGAAGCGACTGCATCGCCGGTTCGACGATGGGGGCCGGGTTCACCCTCGCGGCTGTCGTCATCGGTCTCGTCGGGTTTGGCCTTCTGCGCGGCAAGCGGAACAGCGCTCGCTGAGGCGACCATCCCTGCTGCCCTCACTGATCCGTCCCGTTGCGAACACGAAGAGAGGCCGCAAACGGTCGGGCCCAGGTGCTAATCGTCGGGCACGCCCGCGTCCGCCTCAGCTAATCGCCGAACTCTCGCTCGTCGCACTCCGGGCAGTAGACCGCTACCTCGCCGAGATCCGCGAACCGCAGCGACCACCGTTCACCCGGAAGCGGGCGCCGGCCGCACTCGCCGCAGGTCAGCTCGTCAGCCAGTGCTCCGGGGGAAGCGACGTACTTCCGCAGACGGCCGCACACGGCAGCCA
>JAJFBI010000774.1 GCA_020697385.1 Microvirga sp.
ATGGCGTCGTCTTCGTTGATCTCTCTCCCCTCACCGATCCCAATCTCGTCATGCCCACCATCGCCGCCGCGCTCGGCGTTCATGAAACGGCAGGACAACCTCTCTTCGAAACGCTCATGAGCGTTCTTACCCGAAAGCGGCTTCTGCTTGTCCTGGACAACTGTGAGCGGGTTCTCGCTGCCGCGCCGACGATGGCAGCATTAGTCTCCGGCAGCCCCCAGGTGACGATCCTGGCGACCAGCCGGGAGCCCTTGCGTGTGCGTGGCGAACGTGAGTTTCCGCTCCTTCCACTCCCGCTGCCGGGAGCTGACCATTGGCCCACCCTTGTGGACCTCGCAGACAATCCCGCCGTTGCCCTCTTTGTGGAGCGGGCAACGGCGACTACGCCTGACTTCGCGTTGACGGCCGCCAATGCATCCTCGGTTGCGGCCATTTGCCAGCGTCTCGACGGATTGCCGTTAGCCATCGAACTAGCCGCGTCCCGCATCAGGGTCTTGCCACCAGCCGCGATGCTGGCCCGCCTGGAGCACCGATTGCCGCTCCTGACAGGCGGCGGTCGGGACTTGCCAGCTCGCCAGCAGACGATGCGCGACGCGATCGCCTGGAGCTATGACCTGCTCGATCCCGACGAGCAGGCCCTGTTCCGGTACCTCGCGATCTTCGCGGGCGGGTTCACGCTGGAGGCAGCAGACGCGGTCGCCGGTTCTGCGGCGCATGAGGGTCTCCCCGTCCTTGATGGCATCACGGCCTTGGTTGAGCAGAGTTTGGTACGTCAGATGACAGGGGTGGATGACAACCCGCGCTACCTGATGCTGGAGACAGTGCGGGAATTCGGTCTCGAGCGTCTGGCTGCCAGCGGTGAAGAAGCGAACGTCAGACGCCGGCATGCGGCCCACTTCCTCCAGGTGGCCGACACATTGGAGCATCGAGTCCAGATGTTCATGAACGTGGAGACCCTGCGCCACGTTGCGGCCGAGCATGACAATGTGCGCCTCGCGCTTGCCTGGTTCGATGAACAGGGTGAGATTGACGCGCTGCTCCGGTTGAGCGCCACGCTCTATGCGCTCTGGTTCGCCCGAGGGTTCTACCAAGAAGGCTCGCAATGGGTCGAACGGGCCCTCGCTCGCGCCGGGGAGCGCGGGGATGATGCGCGCGTGCAGGCATTAGTGGCGGCTGGAATGCTGGCAGTGTTCCAGGGTGCGTACGACCGTGCCGAAGTGCTCCTCGACCAAGGCGTACAGCAGGCGCGAGCCCTGCATGATCCCTTCTTGATCAGCGAATCCCTGATCTACACCTCCCTCCTGTCCTATCGCCGTGGCGAGTACCGCCAGGCAGAAGGGGTGCTCGCCGAAGCACAGGGGCTGTTGTCTGGATTGGACGATCGTGAACGAAGTGCGATGCCGTCGCAACTCGCCGGCGACATTGCCCTCGCGCAGGAGCACTTCGACCTCGCGGCAGCGCAGTACGAAGAGTCGCTGGCACGTTTTGAGGCGACAGGGAATACCTGGCAGTTGATCGATGCTCAGGCCGGCCTTGCGGGAGTGCGCTTCTGTACCGGACACCTCGCCGACGCGATGGCGCTCGCTCCCAACACCTGAACTTCAGGCTGCTCATGGTCACGTCCCTGATCGGGCTTTCAGGCGTCGCGGCCGCAGTTGGTCGCGCAGTC
This sequence comes from Microvirga sp., assembly GCA_020697385.1. GTDB lineage: Bacteria > Pseudomonadota > Alphaproteobacteria > Rhizobiales > Beijerinckiaceae > Microvirga. The sequence goes on from JAJFBI010000774.1 coordinate 1,670, forward strand.
ACTAGCGCACAGGTGCTCGGCGCTGCTGAAAGCCTTGCCGCAGCCCTCGGCACCCCGATCTTCCCTCGGGACCTCCCCATCCGTGAGCGTGCCCGCGCGGCGGCGACGATGACCCTCGGGGAGGAAGCATTTGCGGCGGCGCGAGAGACGGGTTGGCGCATGAGTAGCCACGAGGGCATTGCCGCGGCCCACCGTCTCGCAGATGCCGTTCCACAACCGTGATGGCGGAGTCCGGTTCCGATAACGCTCCTGCCTTACGAGGGCGCTGCTGGCCCGTGTGGCCCACACCGGTCCTTCCGATAATCACGCAGCCGGTTGAAAAAAGCCGAGAGACAGTGATCAGAGGGCAACTCTGGTCCGAGTGCTCAGATTCGATTGGTTTTGTGCCATAGGAGTCATGACGCGGTGACGACACCGACCCCCTATCGCATCCGCGATCTCACGCTTGACAGACTGATCTAGTGCATAGTCGCGTCGATGCCCAGGCAAGGCCAATCATCGTTCCCGTTAAGCTACGCTTGAGAAAGGTGTGTGGTGCTACTCGCCTTTACCCGACGCTCTAACTCGACTCGATAGCTCACCGTTCGTAACTCCTTGTCCCCTTTAGGAGCGGTCTGACTTCGTCAGTCCGGCGGGATCGCGCACAAACACCGATTGGAGCAGACGAACAGCTAGTCGGACGATCACGCGCTTCGAGCAGAGGGGAGCCGGCGATCGCTGTGGGCGCGGCGGGCGCGGACGGCGGAGGTGAGATCGCGTAGGACCGGCACGGTCATGTCCCAGCCCATACAGGCGTCGGTGACGCTCTGGCCGGCGGTGAGGTGGGCGCCGTCGCTGAGATC
>JAJFBI010000775.1 GCA_020697385.1 Microvirga sp.
ATCTCGATCGTACCGTTCAACTGCGTCACGAACGAGGTGACGATTTGCATACCGAGCCCCTTCGGCCGGCCAAGGTCGAAGCCCTGAGGCAGCCCCGTACCCTCGTCGCGCACGGAAATCGACAGCTTGTCCTCTCCAACACCGGCAATTCTAACCTGCACCCTTCCGCCCTGCTTGCCCCGGTAGGCGTGCTTGGCCGCGTTTGCGATTAGCTCGTTGACGACCAGTGCCGCGGAGATGGCGCGATCGGCAGAAAACTCCATCCCGTGCTGAGCCTCGGTGTGAATGACGCAGTGGGTCACGCTCGCGTCGAGGTCCTTGCAGACGCCTTCGACGTATTTGCCGAGATCCATCCGCTCGATGTCGGCGCCCTGGAACAGCTGATCGTGGGCCCTGGCCACGGCCGACACGCGCTGCGCCGCCTCTTCCAGATGGAGCGTGAGAGTCGGATCGCCAATGTCGCGCGCCTGAAGCTGCAGCATGCTCGTGACGATCATCAGGCTGTTCTTCACCCGGTGGCCCATCTCCTTCAACAGCACCTGATGGCGTTCCAGCGCCGCCTCGAGGTTGCGGGCATGCCGCTCGCGCTCGATCGCCATGCCGAGGATGTTGGCGGCGCCCTGCAAGAAAGCGAGATCCTGCTCGACGAACTCGTCCTCCGAGCGGCTGTCGACCTCGAGCACCCCGAACGGCCGGCCGTCGCCCTGCAGGATGACGTTCATGGCGCGGTGGATGCCGTGCTGCGTTAGCATCTCGGGCGTGCGGAAGCGCTCCTCGTTCTCGAGATGGTTGGAGATGACCGGCTTGCCGGTGCGGAGCGCAAAGCCTGCCGGCGAGGCGAGGTCGGCGCCGATGCTGGCCTTGCCGACGATGCCTTCGTCCCAGCCGACCCCCGCCCGGACCAGCAGGCGGTTCTTGGACGGGATGTATTCAAGCACCTTGCAAAACTCGGCACGGAGCGCCTCGGCGGTGAGCCGCACCGTTTCCGCCAGGAGCTTGTCGAAGTCGGCGCCCTGCAGGGCGGTCACGCCCAGCTCGGCGAGAATCTCCTGCTGGCGGATACGCTGATGTAGCGGCTCGACGCGATCATCACAACCCTTGAATGGTGAACGGCCAATAACGGGCCGTATTGCACCCTCCCGCACCGTGGTGGCGCCCGGATTTGCAGCTTCTTGTCGTGCCGGCGAGTCACGGCGCGTCACGCCCTTCGGCAACGCAGCCAGATCATCGGGAAGGACAGAGATCAGTCCATCTTGCGGCTCACCCAGAATATGATGGCGAGCACGACCACCATCGCTACCGTCACGGCGACGCTGGCGCCTAGAGCCCAGAGCAGAATGAGTTCCCAGATTGTCACGGCAAGGAGCGCTTAGCGCGCTGGGGAGTTGCGCGGGCAGGCAGAAAGAAAGGCTTTGCATCGCCGGTTGGGAGGAGCGGGTGGACGTGAGCGGTCGGATCGAGCCACCCCGACCAGGTGTCCGCATACATACGAATTGGATGGGCGCGACGTGGTTCTGGAAATCGCGTACTCCTAGAGCATCGTGCCTGAAACAGGAATCGAAAGGGGATTCCCAAGGAATCGGAAGTCTGATTCAAGATACTGGCTGGGCATGGAGGCCAGTATGGATGGGAAAGCCATATTCGATTGACCTTCGGGAGCGAGTTCAGGCCGAAGTGGAGAGTGGGCAGTCGCGACGTGCTGCGGCTCGCCGCTACGATGTCAGCGCAAGCTTTGCGGTGAAGCTGGCGGATCGGGTATCGCGGACGGGATCGGCCGAGCCGGCGCGGCAGGGTCGTCCCGCTGGCGGCGGCAAGCTTGCGCCGCATCTGATGGCTCTGCTCGAGTGGGTCGAGGCCGAGTCGGACATCACGATGCCGGAGCTGGCGGCCAAATTGAAAGCCGAGAAGGATGTGACGGCGCATCCGGCCTCGTTGTCGCGGGTGCTTCTGAAGGCAGGCCTGTCGTTCAAAAAAAACACTGCTGGCCACCGAGGCCGGGCGCGAGGACGTGCGCCAGGCGCGTGACGAGTGGAAGGCGCACCGCCAGCCGCGCATGCGCGAGGAGCCCCACCGACTGGTCTTCCTCGACGAAACCGGCACGACGACCAAGATGACCCGCCTGCGCGGCCGGGCTCGCCGTGGGGCTCGCCTGAAAGCCGATGCGCCGTTCGGTCACTGGGCCACCCAGACCTTCATCGCCGGACTGCGTTGCGATGGCCTGACCGCGCCGTGGGTGGTCGACCAACCCATGAACCGCCAGATCTTCGACACCTACGTCGAGACGCAGCTCGCCCCGACGCTGCAGCCCGGCGACGTGGTCATCCTCGACAACCTCGCCAGCCACAAAAGCCCAAAGGCCGAGGCTATCCTCAAGCAGCGCGGAGCCTGGTTCCTCTTCCTTCCGCCTTACAGCCCAGACCTCAATCCGATCGAAATGGCGTTCGCCAAGCTCAAGGCTCATCTCAGGCGCATCGGCGCACGGACTATCGACGCACTCTGGAGAGCCATCGGCGACATCTGTGCCCTCTACTCCGACCACGAGTGTTGGAACTACCTCAAAGACGCTGGATATGCGCCTGATTAAACGCTCGGCGCTCTAG
>JAJFBI010000241.1 GCA_020697385.1 Microvirga sp.
GTACGGCCTGCGCTCGCTTCTTTCGGGGTTCGCAGTCTTGCCCATCGTGCTCGTCGTGATCGTGGTGGGGTTGTTCGCCCTGGGCATGTTGGCCAGCTTGGCAACCTTGGCGGCGGCGCACCCGTTCATCACGTTCGCCGTCGTAACGCCCGTCTTTCTGCTCGTCGTGGGACGCGTTATGTGCGGCGAGATTGTCCGCAATCTTCCCGAAAGCCCGTACGGCAGGAAGGTCCGCGATGTTTTCGAGTTCCTGTACGGCGCGAGGACGGTCCGCAACGTTTCCGAGGGGCGTAACTGGGATGACGACGACAAGGTCGCCTTCGACACCGGCAACACCAGTTTCGCTGGCAACGAGACGTGGGAAGTCCCGCGCGGGTTACTTTTTTGGATCGGGGTGTTGGTTGTTTTGGGCGTCCTTGGGATCCTTTGTGAGACACGCTAATTGAACGCCTGCGCGACACAGCAGAACTTGAAGCGGGCGCTTGGGTGGCTTATACGGAACCGCCGTTTGAGCAAGGACTACGAGCGAAAGGTACAGAGCAGCGAGACGTTCATCAAGGTGGCGATGATCCGCCTGATACTGAGGCGGCTGGTGGCGAGGGGAGTGTAAACTTTCCAAACAGGCTCTTAGAGTGCAGGAGAAGGCCTGACATATAAAGGAGGCCGGAAGTGGCAAACATCGGCAAGCCGAGCTGGAGTAGCGTGGCACAGCGTCTGCAGCACGACGGTTATGCAGTCGACATTGCCGCCAACCCGCTTCGCGGCATCGCCAGCGACTCGGCCTATCTGGCCGACGTCGCCCCCAACACGCTCATCCCGATCGGAGAGGGCGGCGACCGTATCTGTCCCGAGCGGTTGCTCGACGACATCGCCGGCGGCAGAAGGACCGGCGTTCACGAGGGCTACCCGTGAACAGCGCAATCGGAGCCGGGGTTGCGGAAACCCTCGACCGCGATGGTGCATTCCCCCGACTTGACGACGACCAGCGGGCACAATTGCGCAAGCTGGGTCGCCTTCGCACGGTCGAGCCCGGCGAAGTTCTGTTTGCCGCGGGCGACGCCGGCAGCGACTTCTTCGTCATCGAGTCGGGGACTGTAGCGGTCGTTCAGGGCTTCGGCCAGGAAGACCAGGTCATAGCCGTCCACGGGCGGCACCGCTTCCTGGGTGAGCTCGGACTGCTCACGGGCCAACGCCTCTATTGCTCCGGAGTCGTCCGTGATGCCGGGCAGGTCATCCAGGTTCCGGTAGAGAGATTGCGCGAGATCGTTGCTGAGGACAAGACGTTGAGCGATCTGATCCTTGGCGCCTTCATCGCGCGGCGGTCGATCCTCATCGACATCGGAACGGGGATCAAGCTGATCGGCTCGCGCTTTTCGCCCGATTCCCGTCGCCTGCGCGAGTTTCTGGCTCGAAACCGCATGCCTCATCAGTGGATCGATCTCGAACAAGATGAAGAGGCGGACGCCCTGCTCAGCAGCCTCGGCATCGAGCCGGATCAGACGCCGGTGGTGATTGCCAGTGGCGGTGAGATCTTGCGCAATCCGAGCAACGTTGAGCTGGGAAGAGCGATCGGTCTCGGGTCCAGTGGCTCGCCGCCGCCCCTGAGCGACGTGGTCGTGGTCGGTGCCGGCCCGGCCGGGCTTGCTGCCGCCCTCTATGCGGCATCTGAAGGGCTCGACGTCCAGGGTGTCGAGGTGGCTGCCTCCGGTGGTCAAGCTGGCACATCGGCACGGATCGAGAACTACCTCGGCTTCCCGGCCGGCATATCAGGCAGCGAGCTGGCCCAGAGGGCCGAGGTCCAGGCGGCCAAGTTCGGAGCGCGCCTGGACGTGCCAGCGGCAGCCGTCGGGCTGAGAAGCACGCCCGGCCGGCACGAGATCAAGCTCTCGAACGGCGACGTAGCGACCGGCCGCACCGTGGTCATCGCCACCGGGGCCCAGTACCGCCGCCTCGACGTCGCGCGGCTCGCTGAGTTCGAAGGGGGCGGGGTATATTACGCCGCGACCCAGGCCGAAGCGCAGCTCTGTTCCGGCGATCCAGTCGTGATCGTTGGTGGCGGAAACTCAGCCGGCCAGGCGGCGATGTTCCTGTCCGGGCGGACCTCGCATTGCCGGCTTCTGATCCGCGGCGACGATCTGGCGAAGTCGATGTCGCGCTACCTCGTTGACCAGATCGAGCGCAACCACTCGATCGAGATCCGGAGGCACTCGCGGGTCGTCGAGCTCGGCGGCGAGCGCGAGCTCGAATCAGTGACTATTGCCGACACCCGCTCCGGCGAGCGCACCCGGCTGCCGGCTCGAGCGCTGTTCGTCTTCATCGGCGCTTCACCGCACGCCGAATGGCTCGAAGGTCAGTTGGCGACCGACGACGCCGGGTTTCTTCTGACCGGTCGCGACCTTCAGGGCGAGGACCTCGTGGAGTTCGACGGCGACAGGCCTTTGTTCCTGGAAACCAGTCGCCCCGGGATCTTCGCCGTCGGCGACGTTCGTTCAGGCTCGATCAAACGCGTCGCCTCGGCTGTCGGCGAGGGTTCGATGGCCGTCCGACTGATCCACCTGCGGCTGGCCGGCCTATGATCTCGAGACCAGTCTCGGAAAGGGGCGAATCAATGAGAGCCTGCACCCATCTCGATCGCGTTCACATCACCGAACTCCCCGAGTCCGTCGAGGGTTGCGAGGACCGCCTGGCGATCGGATCGAAATGGCTGCACCTCTGGATCTGCCTCGAATGCGGTCACATCGGCTGTTGCGACGATTCTCCGAATCGCCACGCGACCGCACATGCAGCGAGCGCGGGCCACCCGATCATCCGATCGCTGCAGCTGGGCAAGGACTGGTCGTGGTGCTTCGTCGACCGGCTGGTGATCTTGATCCGGAGGTGCAGAGTAGTACTCGAATCCCGCCGTCGCAGCTGGCATGGGAGCGGAGCGTAATGGTGGCGTCGCAGCCAGTTCAACCGTTCTCGAGGCGAACGACTTGGATGTGGAAGTTCCAGACGCCGCTACGGGCGTTTCTGCGCACGGAGACCGGCGGCGCGTTGGTCCTGCTTTCTGCGGCGATCGCTGCGCTCGTGTGGGTCAACGTCGACCCGTCCTCCTACGACGCGCTTTGGGGTACCACGCTCTCGATCGACGTCGGCGGGGCGGGTGTCGTGCTCGATCTTCGCCACTGGGTGAACAGCGGGCTGATGACGTTCTTCTTCTTCGTGCTGGGGCTCGAGGCGCGGCGCGAGTTCGACCTCGGCGAGCTGCGAGAGCGACGACGGTCCGCGCTGCCGCTGCTTGCCGGGATCGTTTTTGCGTACATGGTGATCCCAGGGGGCCCAGCGGGACCGTTTGTCGTGTTTGCCTTTCTCGTCTTCGTCTGCGGGCCTTTGTTGTTCTGGAGGGATATGGGCCGCAACCCTTCCGAGGAGCGCAACAGGGACGACGACAAGGTCGCCTTCGACACGGGCAGCACCGGTGACACCAGGAACCTGACGGCGGACCGGAACGTTGACAGGGACGGGAGCATCCACAGCTCCAGAGAAATTAGCCCCAGGGCCAACAACCTCCTCCGGATCGTCCAGGCCTTCCCCGAGGTCGCCGACAAGTTCTTCGAGGAGGCCAAGGCCAAGGCCAGCGAAGCTGCCCCCAAGAACATCAGGAGGAAGAGGAGGAGGAGACGATAGGGCCCGTCTCCCATCATCTCCTCCCCCTGGGCGGGCGGTCGAGCCCGAGGCGGGCGATCCCCCCGAAGGCCTCCTCGGACTCGCCCCGGTAGATCACCTCGTCCACGCCCTCCTCCTCGCGGTCCGGGGCCATCGGGGTGGCTGTCTGGGGCCTCTACGCGCGGGCGAACGAGCCTCGACCTTACCCGCGCGCTCTCCTCTCCGGGTCGAGCGCGAGGATGCCCTCGTCGTCGATCCCCTCCGGCCAGCTGTAGGCGGCGAAGACGGCCCTGTCGACACGTTCGAGGCCTGCCCGCCCTCACATCTACCCCGCCCTTGAGCGCCTCCAGGACGAACCCCCGGTCGTCGCCCTCCTTCCGGATGCCCCTCAGGAAGCCCTCCTCCTCCGGCCAGCGGCAGAGGCTCAGGCATTGAGCACGAAATACCTAATCCCTGGGAGTTTTGGACAACACCTCGGGCGGATCGTCGCCAGGAGAATAGCCCAAAAATGTTGCCACTGTCGCCACTGATCCCATAGATCAGAGACCGGCACCAATACCTCGGCGATGGTGTAGAGACCCGACGGACAGCGGGTTCTGGCAACAGTGGTATCAGTGGCATCATTTATCGGCACTTCTACGTGGTCCACCCTATGCACTACTTTCCGACGATCCGGAACCCGGCAAGGAACACCTTGGTTCCTATGGGTCAGGACACGAGTCGTGCTCTGCGAGAGGGGGCACCTTCTTCGACCTACGGGTGACTTATTGAGGCAGCACAACCGCACCAGGCGCGAACAGGAAGTCATGCGCGCACCGGCGCGGATCGTAGCCTATCTGCTGAAAAATCAGCAACGTCGACGCTCCGCCGTCGGGGAGCTGGTCTCGACTGCGCCATGCCCTGCACAGCCACCACAACGCCTCTTCGTACTCCGGTGGTACCGGCGGCACCGGCTGGCCCTCTACCATCTTCAGCAGCGCTTGGGCCTTGTGGAGCCAGTTTTCTACTCGGTCAGGCTCCAAGGCTATAGACTGGTCTATGGCCTCCGAAGACTCCTCGTAGCGCTCCAGCAATAGCAGCGTTACCCCCTTCATCAACCAGGCCGTGCGGTTTTCCTCGTCGAGGCTGGTAGCCCGCGTGTACGCTTGGTGAGCCTCTTGCAGCCGATCGGGATCGCCGTTTTGCTCTGCCATCTTGAATAAGGCCTCGCCCCTGCCGTTGTGGACCTCCGGGTGGTCCGGGCGAAGGTGCTCGGCCTCCTCTGCCGCCTCCAAAGCTTCCTGCCAGCGGGTCAGCTTCCTCAGCAGACCGGCCTTGTTGAACCAGGCCTCAAAATTGTCGGGGGCAATGGCGGGGGCCATGGTTGTGACCCGATCGTACGCCCGCAGGGCTTGGTAGTCGCGGCCCAGCCAACTAAGTGCCCTCGCCCTAAGAATCCAGCCCTCCGCGTAGCCGTAGTCGATTCCGAGGTCTATCGACCGGTTAAAGGCGCTTAGGGCGTCACGAGGACTGTCCAGATCCATGCAGACTGAGCCCAGACCGCGCCACACGTCCGGCCTGTCGGGCTCAAGCTCCGCCGCACGGCGGTACGCGTCTCTGGCTTCCTCGTGGCGCTCCGCGCCGTGTAGGGCCCGGCCCTTTTGCAGCCAGTAGGAGTAGGCCTCCGGCTTGAGCTCGACGGCCCTCTCAGCAGCCACCACCGCCTCCTCATGATATCCGCCAGCGCTCAGCAATGCCGTCTTGTTCAACCATGCCGAGGGATAGTTCGGGTCCGCCTCAGTCGCCCGGTCG
>JAJFBI010000242.1 GCA_020697385.1 Microvirga sp.
GCTGACCGGCGTGGCGATTACGACCGTCAGGCTGCCTGCCCGGCGCACCAGCCCGACGACCAAGCCCATTGGAAATTGTAGCCACCGAGCCAGCCGGTCACGTCCACCACCTCACCGATGAAGTAGAGGCCCGGCACCGCCTTAGCCTCCATGGTGCGGGAATCGAGCTCGCGGGTATCGACGCCGCCGAGCGTCACCTCGGCGGTGCGGTAGCCCTCCGATCCCGCCGGCTTGAAACGCCAGCGGTTCACGGCCTCCTCGACGGCCCGAAGGCGCTTGTCGGAATAATCCGCCAGGTTGGCAGGCCCCTTCTCGCTCTCGGCGATGAGGTGCGCCAGACGCTTGGGCAGGAAAGCCGAGAGGGCCGTCTGCAGCGCCTGCCGCCCGTTCTGCGCTCGCGCCGCACGCAGCTCCTCGAACAGGCTCACGCCCGGCAGCATGGACAGGGTGATCTCGTTACCCTCGCGCCAATAGGAGGAGATCTGCAGGATGGAGGGGCCGCTCAAGCCGCGATGGGTGAAGAGGAGCGCCTCGGCGAACTGCGTCTTGCCGCAGGCCGCCACCGCATCGACGGCAACACCCGCGAGAGGCGTGAGACGCTCCAGCAGGGTTGGCTCTAGGGTCAGCGGCACGAGGGCCGGACGCGTCTCGACGATCTTCAAGCCAAACTGCTGCGCAAGGTCGTAGCCAAAGCCGGTGGCGCCCATTTTGGGAATGGACTTTCCGCCGCTCGCCACCACGAGGGAACGGCATTGCACCGCACCTTGCGAGAGCCTGAGCGAAAACCCCTCAGGCGTTTTCTCGACGGATTGGACGGCGGTGGAGAGACGAAGCTCCACATGGGCTTGGCGCATCTCGTTGAGCAGGAGGTCGACGATCTGCTTCGACGACCCGTCGCAGAAGAGCTGCCCCAGGGTCTTCTCGTGATAGGCGATGCCGTAGCGCTCCACGAGGGCGATGAAGTCGCGCTGCGTATAGCGGCGCAGGGCCGAGATGGCGAAGCTCGGGTTCTGTGAGATGAAGTTGGCAGGCCCCGCGTTGACATTGGTGAAGTTGCAGCGCCCGCCGCCGGAAATGCGGATTTTCTCGCCGGGCTTGGCCGCATGGTCGATGACCAGCACGGAGCGCCCGCGCTTGCCGACTTCGGTCGCGCACATCATCCCGGCGGCGCCTGCGCCGATCACCACAACGTCGAACTGGTCCAAGAAAGATCTTCCTAAGGGAGATTATCGGTGCTCTGCTCAGCAAAGCTTGCGTTCAGCAAGTGAACAGGGCGTTGGTAATGAACCTCCCTGAAAGGCGCAAGTATTCGGCGCCACTCTTGATCTCTCGATTGAAGCCAACCCATCGCAGGTGTACCATCTACAGGTTACGTGCAGCTGCGCATCCCGAAGCGACGGTGTGTCAGTAGAGCCGCCCTCCTGATACGCGAGCATTCTCGTCTCCTAGGAGGCTGTCATGACAATATCTCCGACCCTTCAGCGTTACATGGCCGATAAGGGCATCCAATACGACCTGATCCCACATGAGCCAGCCATGACATCGCTGGGCACGGCCCATGCCGGTCACATTCCCCGCGACAGCATGGCTAAGGGCGTCATGCTGAGCGATGGTCAGCACTACATGCTGGCCGTAATGCCGGCGTCCCATCACCTGCGCATGTCCGACCTGAAGACGGAACTGGGCCAGGAGCTGCGCCTCGCGTCAGAGGACGAGATCGTGGAGGTGTTCCGCGATTGCGACCGTGGCGCCATTCCGCCTGTCGGCTCCTGCTATGGACTCAATGTGATCATCGAGAATGACATGGACCGGCAGCGCGACATCTACTTCGAAGGCGGGGATCACGCCACGCTGGTGCATATGAAGGCCGAAGAATTCGCGCGCCTCAATCCCCAGGCGCAACACGGATCGTTCAGCGAACCCATGTACTGATCACGCAGGCTGGGGGCTGCCGGGAACCGATCAAAGTCGCTGTGCTGACCTGCCTCGCACAGATCGGTTCGGCAGGGGAACGGAACTGTGTTAGGGCTCACCTCATTCAAGCCTTGAGCCCTAGCCCAGTCCTTCTCTCCCGCGTGATCAGCCCGCCTCATGCCGCATCTTGCCGAACACGGCGCCCTGTTCGCCGCAGCCTTCCTCTCGGCCACGATCTTCCCGTTTCAGTCGGAAGCCGTGCTGTTCGCCATGCTTGTGGCCGAGCACTACACCTGGTGGGTGCTTATTCTCGTGGCGAGCGTGGGCAATATTCTCGGCTCAATCGTGAACTGGTTCCTGGGCCGTTTCTTCGCCCATTTCGAGGACCGGCGGTGGTTTCCGGTCAAACGCCACCAGATGGCCAGGGCGGAAGCCTGGTACCACCGCTACGGCCGATGGACCCTGCTGCTGAGCTGGGTGCCGATCATCGGCGATCCACTCACCATCGTGGCCGGGTTGCTACGGGAGCCCCTGCGGGTCTTCATACCGCTCGTGGCGCTGGCCAAGACGGGGCGTTATCTGGCCGTCGGGGCCTTGAGCCTGGGGTGGATTTAAGTCTCTGTGTCATTCCGGGGCCGCGGAGCGGAGCCCGGAATCCATAACCGCCCACGCTGCAAGATAGAGTTCGACGTTGATCGCTATGTCTTGAGACGTCGTGTTTATGGATTCCGGGCTCGGCCTCTGGCCGCCCCGGAATGACAGGCAGGTTTACGGCCCCTGAAGGCTCGACCAGATCTCCTCCAGGTGGCTTGGCTCGATCACGTCGCCGGATGCGGTGCGGATGACCGCATGCATCCCGGCCGGCGCCTCGTTGGTCATGGCCCAATGAACCGCCTCCCGTAAGGACCGGAATTCCACGATATCGCTCGGAGCGCCCTGGCTGCCGTGCTGCGGGCCTAATGGCTCGTATTGCAGATGAGCCGGAGCATCCAGATCGGTTTGCATCACCATGTCGCCGTCCTGCCCTTGTTCGAAGGATCCAGGCGGGACAACGTTTGCGGAGGCTCGGCCGTTTCAGCTTGGCTGCTAGAGCATCGTGCGGACCCAGCGGGCCCGCCCGAACGATGCTCTCATCCAAGAAGGAAGCATCGGATCTGATCCCAAAAGTGCAAGTCCACTTTTGGGTCCGATGCTTTAGCAATGACCTTGCGGCAAAGCAGGCGCGACGACAAGGAATGGCAATTTTTCTTGCAACCTGCGCAATTTCCGGTGAACAAGAACCCAACTTTCTGGGGGACATCATGCCAGCCTATCGCTCTCGCACCACCACCCATGGCCGCAACATGGCCGGCGCCAGAGGCCTCTGGCGGGCCACAGGCATGAAGGATTCCGATTTCGGCAAGCCGATCATCGCCGTGGTGAACTCCTTCACCCAGTTCGTGCCGGGCCACGTCCATCTCAAGGACCTGGGCCAGTTGGTGGCGCGGGAGATCGAAAAGGCGGGCGGCGTCGCCAAGGAGTTCAACACCATTGCGGTGGATGACGGCATCGCCATGGGCCACGACGGCATGCTCTACTCCCTGCCCTCCCGCGAGTTGATCGCGGACTCGGTCGAGTACATGGTCAACGCCCATTGCGCCGACGCGATGGTCTGCATCTCCAATTGCGACAAGATCACCCCCGGCATGCTGATGGCCGCCATGCGCCTCAACATCCCGGTGGTCTTCGTCTCCGGCGGCCCGATGGAGGCCGGCAAGGTCGTGCTCAACGGCGTGACCAAGAAGCTCGACCTCGTAGACGCCATGGTGGCGGCCGCCGACGACACGATCGCCGATGAGGACATCAAGGCCATCGAGCGCTCCGCCTGCCCCACCTGCGGCTCGTGCTCGGGCATGTTCACGGCCAATTCCATGAACTGCCTCACGGAGGCTCTCGGCCTCTCCTTGCCGGGCAACGGCTCGACGCTCGCCACCCACGCCGATCGCAAACGCCTGTTCGTGGAAGCCGGCCACCTGATCGTCGACCTCGCCCGCCGCTATTACGAGCAGGACGACGAGACCGTGCTGCCGCGCTCCATCGCCTCGTTCGCGGCCTTTGAGAACGCCATGACGCTGGACATCGCCATGGGCGGATCGAGCAACACGGTGCTGCACCTGCTCGCCGCCGCCCATGAGGCGGAGGTCGACTTCACCATGGCGGACATCGACCGCCTGTCGCGCCGGGTGCCGGTTCTGTGCAAGGTCGCACCCGCCATCGCCAACGTGCACATGGAAGACGTGCACCGTGCCGGCGGCATCATGGGCATCTTGGGCGAGCTCGATCGCGCGGGCCTGCTCGACACTTCCGTGCCTACCGTCCATGCCGAGAGCATGAAGGCGGCGCTCGACCGCTGGGACGTGAAGCGTTCGAACAGTCCCTCCGTGCATGAGTTTTTTTCTGCTGCGCCTGGCGGCGTGCCGACGCAGACGGCGTTCAGCCAATCGAGCCGCTACGACAGCGTCGATACGGACCGCGTGGGCGGTGTGATCCGCAATGCGGAGCATGCCTTCTCCAAGGACGGCGGCCTCGCCGTCCTCTCCGGCAACCTGGCGCTCGACGGCTGCATCGTGAAGACCGCGGGCGTGGACGAAAGCATCCTGGTGTTCTCCGGCCCTGCCGTGGTTTTCGAGAGCCAGGACGACGCGGTGAGCGGCATCCTCAACGGCAAGGTCAAGGCCGGCGACGTGGTGGTCATCCGCTATGAGGGACCGCGCGGCGGCCCCGGCATGCAGGAGATGCTCTATCCCACGAGCTACCTGAAATCGAAGGGCCTCGGCAAAGCCTGCGCACTCATCACCGACGGGCGCTTCTCGGGTGGCACCTCGGGCCTGTCCATCGGCCACGCCTCCCCCGAGGCGGCCGAAGGCGGCACCATCGGCATCGTGCAGGATGGCGACCGGATCGAGATCGACATCCCGAGCCGCAGTATCCGCCTGGCCGTGGACGACGCGGAGCTGGAGCGCCGCCGCGCCGAGCAGCAGGCCAAAGGCTGGCAGCCGGCTCAGCCGCGCAAGCGCAAGGTGTCGGCAGCTCTCAAGGCCTATGCCATGCTGGCCACCAGCGCCGCCAAGGGTGCCGTGCGGCAGATCTGACGAAAAGAGCCCTCCAAGACGACGAAGATCCCTGAACTTTACATTTGGGGGGTCTTCGTTGTCCTTGGTTCTAAAGCCTGTTTAAGCGACCTGCCGGGTGAGTGAGCGGCCCGCCCGAAAGACGCACTGCGATCGATGCCCGTCACAAGACCTGAGGCAGAGCTGCCGAGGAGTCCCCCGTGCAGGTGGGCTCTCGACGAGTGACCTCAATCAGGCCTTCGATCCACGCCCGGAGCGCCACTGTTGGACCCCTAATAGGACAATTATCTTTGTCATCGCTCGGGTGCAGTCTCAAACATAAAGATGCTCAGATTTATTAGTCGTTAACCACCCCTCCCCCTCTAAACAGAGAGTTTTTCTATAAAAACTCCCCTC
>JAJFBI010000243.1 GCA_020697385.1 Microvirga sp.
AGCTGGCGGGTGAACTTGCACTCGGGGTAGTTCGAGCAGCCGATGAACGAGCCGAACTTGCCGAGCTTCAGCGACAACTGACCGGTCCCGCAGGTCGGGCAGGTGCGCGGGTTGGAGCCGTCGCCCTTGTCCGGGAAGATGTGCGGGCCGAGCAGCTCGTTGAGCGCGTCGAGCACCTCTGTGGTGCGCAGCTCCTTGGTCTCGCCGATGGCAGCCGAGAAGTGCTGCCAGAACTCGCGCATCACCTGCTTCCAGTCGATCTCGTTGTTCGAGACCCGGTCGAGCTGCTCCTCCAGATCCGCGGTGAAATCGTATTCCACATAGCGGCGGAAGAAGCTCTCCAGGAAGGCCGTGACGATGCGGCCCTTATCCTCGGGGACGAGCCGCTTCTTCTCGATCTTGACGTATTCGCGGTCGCGCAGGGTCTGCAGCACGGCGGCATAGGTCGAGGGCCGGCCGATGCCGAGCTCCTCCATGCGCTTGACCAGCGAGGCTTCCGAATAGCGCGGCGGCGGCTCGGTGAAGTGCTGGGTGGCGGCGATGCGGCGGCGCTCCAGGGAATCGCCCGCCTTCATCGGCGGCAGGCGGCCCTCGTCCTCGTCCGCCTCGTCGTCCTTGCTCTCGTTGTAGAGCGTGAGGAAGCCGTCGAACTTGATCACCTGGCCGGTGGCGCGCAGATCGAGCTTGCGCGGGCCCACCTGGGCCGTGATGTCGGCGGTGGTGCGCTCAAGCTCGGCCGATTCCATCTGGCTCGCGATGGTGCGGGTCCAGATCAGGTCGTAGAGACGGGCCTGCTCGGGCTCCAGATACTTCGCCACGTATTTCGGCAGGCGGCTCATGTCCGTCGGGCGGACGGCCTCGTGCGCTTCCTGGGCGTTCTTCGCCTTGGTGGTGTACTTGCGCGGGGCGCCCGGCACGTAGCGGTCGCCGTATTCCTTGCCGATCACCCGGCGGGCGTCCTGCACGGCCTCGGGCGCCATGTCGACGCCGTCGGTTCTCATATAAGTGATGATGCCGACCGTCTCGCCGCCGATGTCCACGCCCTCGTAAAGACGCTGCGCGATGCGCATGGTCTGAGCCGGCGCCAGCCCCAGCTTGCGCGAGGCCTCCTGCTGCAGGGTCGAGGTGGTGAACGGCGGGTAGGGGTGGCGCTTGGCGGGCTTGGCCTCGATGTTCGCCACCGAGAAGGTTGCGAGCTCCAAGTCCTTCTTGAAGGCTTCCGCATCCTTGCCGTTGCCGATGTCGAGACGGGTGATCTTCTTGCCGTCGGCACCCACGAGGCGCGCGTCGAACACGCCGCCGTCCTTGGTAGCCAGCGTGGCGATCAGTGACCAGTACTCCCGCGGCTTGAAGGTCTCGATTTCGAGCTCACGGTCACAGACGAGGCGAAGGGCCACCGACTGGACCCGGCCGGCTGAGCGGGCGCCGGGGAGCTTCCGCCAGAGCACGGGCGAGAGGGTGAAGCCCACGAGATAATCGAGGGCGCGGCGGGCGAGGTACGCATCCACCAGCGCCTGGTCGATCTGCCGCGGCTGACGGAGCGCCGCCTGGACGGCGTCCTTGGTGATGGCGTTGAAGGTCACGCGCTCGACCGGCAGGTCCTTGAGCACGCGCTTTTCGCGCAGGGCCTCCAGCACGTGCCAGGAAATCGCCTCGCCCTCGCGGTCCGGGTCGGTGGCGAGGATGAGCTTCTCGGCTCCCTTGATCGCCTTGGCGATGTCGGAAACCCGCTTCGAGCCCCTGTCCTCGAGCGTCCAGATCATGCGGAAATCGGCATCCGGGTCGACGGAACCGTCCTTGGCGGGCAGATCGCGGATATGCCCGAAGGAGGCCAGGACCTCGTAATCCTTGCCGAGATACTTGTTGATCGTCTTGGCCTTGGCAGGCGACTCGACGACGAGGACTTTCATGAACGACTTCCTAAGCGCGGGAGCAGACGGACGCCCTGCTGCCAGGGCGTGACCGGCGGTCAGCCCATGACCGCCGCGGGGCGGGAATAAGTGGTTGATGATCGCGGACAAGTCAAATCGGACCCATCCGCACCTTTGTCATATGGCCACGAGCGCTCTCTCCAGCAAGGGATTCACGGCCTGTCCGAGATCGTTGGCGCCGATCATCCGGGAGGGCGTGGCGAGCCGGGTAAGGGCATAGGCCTCGGTAATTTCAGAAGGCGCGGACTGGGCCAGTGCCGCCGTCGCGGCCAGCAGGAACAGCCTCTCGGCGATGAACCGGGCCCTGGCCTCGGCCTCCGGCGAATGGAGCGCCATGACGAGGTCCCTGGCCGCCTCGGAGGCGCCTGGAAGGTCCCGGATATCGGCCATCAGGTGCTCCAGAACGGCGGTTGCGACCTCGGGCTCGCGGGTCTCCGCGCGCAGGATGTCGAGGGCGATCACGTTGCCCGAACCCTCCCAGATGGCGTTGACCGGTGCCTCGCGATAGAGGCGGGGCAGGGCGCTCTCCTCCACATAGCCATTGCCGCCAAGGCACTCCATGGCTTCGTAGAGGAGGCCTGGTGCCGCCTTGCAGATGCCGAACTTGGCCGCAGGCGTGACGAGCCGGGCGTAAGCGGCCTCGTGGTCGTCCGTCCCTTGCAGATCGAAGCTGTGGGCGGCGCGGAGGCCCAAGGCCGTCATGGCCTCGCTCTCCAGGGCGAGATCCGCCAGCACCATACCCATGGTCGGCTGGTCGATGAGCTTCTTCTGGAACACGCTGCGGTGTTGGGCGTGGTGGATGGCCAGTGCCAGTCCCATCCGCACGAGCCCGGCCGACGCCACGGCGCAGTCGAGCCGGGTGAGCTGCACCATCTCGATGATCGTGCGCACACCCCGGCCCTCCTCGCCGATTCTCCAAGCGAACGCCTCGTGAAACTCGACCTCCGAGGAGGCGTTCGAGCGATTGCCGAGCTTATCCTTCAAACGCTGCAGGCGAAGGGCATTGAGGGAGCCGTCCGGCCGGAAGCGCGGGACGAGAAAGCAGGTAAGCCCACCGGGCGCCTGGGCCAGCATCAGAAAGGCATCGCACATGGGCGCCGACATGAACCATTTATGGCCGGTGAGGGCATACTCGTCTCCCGCCTTGGAAACGGCCTGGGTCGTGTTGGCCCGAACGTCCGTCCCGCCCTGCTTCTCCGTCATTCCCATGCCGAGGGTGACCGCACTCTTCTCCCAGAACGGGATGAAGCGGGAATCGTAAGCCCGTGAGCGGATCTTCGGCAGCCATTCGGCGAGCCGCTGCGGAGAGGCAGCGAGCGCCGCTGCGGCGGCATGGGTCATGGTGATCGGGCAGATATGGCCGCTCTCGACGCCGGCGGCCGTGTAGATCCGCGCGGCGCGGGCCACATGGGCAGTGCCTGATCTCGGCTCGTCCCAAGTCGAGGCATGGAGCCCGTCCTCCATGCTGGCGCGCATGAGCACGTGATAGGCCGGGTGGAACTCGACTGCGTCGATCCGGTAGCCTCGCGCATCATGGGTGCGAAGTTTCGGCGGGTTCTCGTTGGCGAGCCGTCCGAGGTCGATCCGCTCCGCCGAGCCCCACGCGGCGCCAAAAGCGATGAGCTCCTCCGCTTCCGGGTCGACGCCAGCAGCCTTCAAGGCGTCGAGCAGGGGCTGGTTGGTTTCCACGAGACTCACATCCCCGAAGGGCGGCGTCTGGTTGAAGACCTCATGCGTGTCATGGGGTGACATGACCTGATCCTCCGAAGGTCGCTTCGCTTTATTTTAGGGCAGAGTCAGAGATACCGAGCCGCTCCTTTGCAGATACCTTCAACGTCATCCCCGGACTTGTTCCGGGGATCCACGTCTTAAACCCGCCCATAGACATGGATGGCCGGGACAAGCCCGGCCATGACGAGGTACGTCTGACGACAGGGGGATGAGCCGGGATCAAGACACGCCTGGGCATAATCTCACCTCCAGCTGAATCCCTTGCTTGCCGCCGTTTCCGGGACCGCCTATAGCCATCGCTTTAAGATGACAGACGCCCCCCGATCCGTTTTCCCCCACCGGCATCTCCTCGGCATCGAGGGGCTGTCTCCCTTGGACATTCAGGCACTGCTGGACCTCGCCGACGAACAGGTCGAGGTGAGCCGGCAGGTCGAGAAGCGGAAGACGACGCTTCGGGGCCGGACCCAGATCAACCTCTTCTTCGAGGCCTCCACCCGCACGCAATCCTCCTTCGAGATCGCCGGCAAGCGGCTCGGCGCCGACGTGATGAACATGCAGGTCGGCTCGTCCTCGGTGAAGAAGGGCGAGACCCTGATCGACACGGCCGTGACGCTGAACGCCATGCGGCCCGACATCATCGTGGTGCGCCACCATGCGGCGGGCGCCGTGCATCTGCTGGCCCAGAAGGTCGACTGCTCGGTGGTCAATGCCGGCGACGGTGCGCACGAGCACCCGACCCAGGCGCTCCTCGATGCGCTCACTATCCGGCGCAACAAGGGCCGTATCGAGGGGCTGACGGTGGCGATCTGCGGCGACATCCTGCATTCGCGGGTGGCGCGCTCCAACATGATCCTGCTCGCCGCCATGGGCGCGCGGGTGCGCCTCGTGGCGCCCTCGACCCTGATCCCGCCCGGAATCGCGCGGCTCGGCTTCGAGACCTTCACCAGCATGGAGAAGGGTTTGAGGGACGCCGACATCGTCATGATGCTGCGCCTGCAGCGCGAGCGCATGAACGGCTCCTTCGTGCCCTCCGTGAAGGAGTACTTCCGCTTCTACGGGCTCGATCAGGAGAAGCTGTCTTACGCCAAGCCCGACGCGCTCGTGATGCATCCTGGCCCCATGAACCGGGGTGTCGAGATCTCCTCCGACGTAGCCGATGGAGCGCAGTCGCTCATCCGCGAACAGGTCGAAATGGGCGTCGCCGTGCGCATGGCGGTGCTTGAGGCTCTGGCGAGCCATCTGCCGAACCGGTGAGAGGCGTTATGAGCAACCAACTCATCTTCTTCAAGAACGCCCGCCTCATCGACCCTGCGAGCGACCGCGAGGAGCGCGGCGGCGTTCTGGTGCGCGACGGCGTGATTCAGGATCTCGGGCCGAAACTGAAAGAGGTCGCCGACGCCCAGGTGAGCGAGTGCGGCGGTCAGGTGCTGGTGCCCGGCCTCATCGACATGCGTGCCTTCATCGGCGAGCCCGGCGGGCCGTATCGCGAAACCCTGAAAAGCGCCGGCGAGGCA
Organism: Microvirga sp.; assembly: GCA_020697385.1. GTDB lineage: Bacteria > Pseudomonadota > Alphaproteobacteria > Rhizobiales > Beijerinckiaceae > Microvirga. The sequence goes on from JAJFBI010000243.1 coordinate 5,177, forward strand.
GCGGCGGCAGGCGGCGTCACCACTGTCGTGTCGATGCCGGATACGAGCCCGGCCCTCGACGATCCGGCGGTGATCGACTTCATCGTGCGCCGCGCCCGCGACACCTCCATGGTCAACATCCGCCCGGCTGCGGCTCTCACCAAGGGCTTGCAGGGGGCCGAGATGGCTGAGATCGGCCGTCTCAAGGAAGCCGGCGCCATCGCTTTCACGGACGGGGCGCGCTCCGTCACGAA
>JAJFBI010000244.1 GCA_020697385.1 Microvirga sp.
GGCGCCGCTGAACATTTCGGAAAGCTTGTCCCGGTTCTGGAAGCCGGCAACGGCCAGAAGGCCTAGAAGTGCTGTCATGGATGGAAAGCCGCGGCTCATGTCGTTCCTCCTCTTTCAATGGACAGAGAATCGCCCCCGCGCCGAAAGAGTTCCCTTCCACCGCGCCGCCTTTTCCTGCGGAACTTGCTGCGCAAGAGCATGAATACGGGTTGGCAGGGAGGCGGAAGGCTTTAGGCTAACCTCACGGTATGCGGGTCCGCCATGCAGGCAATCCTTACATGGCGAGTGTTGAAGGAAGTTCGATGAAGACGTTCGATGCGGCAGTGATCGGCCTTGGAGCCATGGGCAGCGCCGCTTTGTTCAATCTCGCTCGCCAAGGACATCGGGTCATCGGCATCGAACAATTCGAGCCGGGCCACGCCAAAGGATCGTCGCACGGCGAGAGCAGAATCATTCGCCTGTCTTATTTCGAACATCCCTCCTACGTGCCGTTGGCGCGCCGGGCCCTGGAGAAATGGCGCGACCTGGAGGCGCTCTCCGGCGAAACGATCCTGACGGTGACGGGCGTTCTCGAGGCAGGATATCCAGGCGCTTCCATCGTGAGCGGCTCCCTTGAGGCTGCCAGACAGCACGACCTGACTCATGACGTACTGTGCGCGTCCGACATCACGCGGCGCTTTCCTGGCTTCAAAGTCCCGTCCAACTGGACCGGCCTGTTTCAGCCCGAGGGCGGGTTGCTGCGGCCGGAGCTCGCCATTCGAACTTTCGTCCAGCAGGCGGAGCATCATGGTGCGGAAACGCGCATGAACACGCGTGTTCTGGGCATCGAGCCCTTCGGCGCCGGGATTCGCGTGCGGACGGACGCGGAGGTGATCGAAGCGGGCTCGGTGATCGTCGCGACTGGTGCGTGGATCGGCGATTTCGCGCCGGAGTTGAAGCCGCATCTCAAGATCACCCGCCAAGTGCTCGGCTGGTTCTCGCCGCTCGAACCATCGCTCTTCAAGCCGGATCGCTGCCCGGTCTTCCTGCTCGAATCCGAGGAGGACGCCTGCTACGGCTTTCCGGACTTCGCCGGCACCGGCGTCAAGACGGCTTCCCACCGGGAAGGGTTGGCCCTGCCGTCCGCAGAAGACTTGGTGCAGGATGGCAGCCCTGCCGACGAGGCGCAGATCCGGCGGATGCTTGAGCTGGCGATGCCGGACGCGAACGGCCCGCTCCGGCAGATGCGCGCCTGCATGTACACCCGTACGCCGGACGATGATTTCGTGATCGATCTCTCGCCCGTCGATCCGCGGATCGTCCTGGCGTCGCCGTGCTCGGGACATGGTTTCAAGTTCGCCAGCGTCATCGGCGAGGTTCTGGCCGATCTCGCCTTGGGGAGAGCATCGGCGAATGACATCTCCCGTTTTCAGGTCCGCCGGTTCGGGTCACGCGCGGCCTGACGCGGCACGGCAATCGACGGCAAGCGGATCCGGCAGGTGTCCGTCTGCTCGATAGGCGAGGGCGGCTCGGAAAAAGAGCCGCCCTTTTTCATTCACTCGTGTGCTGCGACATTGTCCGACGTGGACGGCATGAGGTGCTCGATGGAGACCCAATCCGTGCAGGCCCTGAGGATCGGGGCGAGATAGGCGCGGTTGCCCTTGATCTCGACCACGCGGCAGGGATAGGCCCTGCGATCCCCGGGAGGGCGGTAGATCACAGTTGCTCCTGGCTTGATGTCATCGTTGGTGAGGGAGGCCGGTGCGCTGATCGTCGACGGCGTTGCAGGCCTCTCGTTGTCCTGCGACACGCTCGCCTGTCTGGCCGCTCGGTATCGCTCCAGGGCCTCGATGGCTACCCTGGCGCGGTCGCGATAGCGATCGCAGACGACCCTCATCAGGGTTCCTCTTTCCCGGCCCGGGTACCAGGTCACGCCCCCGATCTTGGCCAGTTCTTCCGCAACGACCTCAATCTCTTCCTCTGTCATTGGCTACAATCCCGCGTGAGCATGTATGGTGTGCTCAGGTCTTGTGACGGCACCCGTGTGACCTGTTCAGCGAATGCCTTAGCCCCCCAACGAATTCTTCGTTATTTAAGCCCGGCGCTTGGCTTCCCTGCGCGCCGAGCGGATTCGGTTCGGTCCAGTTGATCAGGTCCTCAGGTCCATCATGCGCTTCTGCAACATCGCGAGTTGCTGAATGTAGGGATCGCGGCGCTCGCGATGCCGGTTCTTGAGCTTCTCAAGGGCACGGATCTTGATGTTGGTATCGGGGGACGCGTTACTGAGTTTCTCACGTTCCGTCTCGTAGTCGAAATCGAGATCGGCCAGGGTCGCCAGGAGAGACTGCAACAGAGGCTGTATGGTGGGCGAGTAGATTCTCGGATGGTTGGCCCCGTTACTGAATTCATCTTTATGAAATTTAGTATCGTCCATCGTCTTCCTCTTATTAACTTTGCGTTAATAGAGGTTGAAGGTACTAAGCCAGGGTTACCCCGTCTGTTGGGAACCCGACACAAAGAAAGAAGAAATCGTTTTCATTAGGAAAACTCATGCGCTCTTCCGGATAGTAGGCGGCAATCCGATGCCGTCAGTCGCGTCTGAGCGCGCCCGGCAGGAGCTTGTCGAAGCTGTTTCGAATCGCCCGGTAGCACTCGCAGGCCGTCGCCTCGAGGCCTTCGCGATTGGTGATCCTGATCGTGCCTCTTCCCTGAACGATGAGACCGGCTTTCTGAAGGGTGCTCGTGACGCTGCTGACTGTGGAGCGCTGAACTCCGAGCATCTCGGCCAGGGTTTCGTGGGTCAGGGGGACGTCGTCCCGATTGGTGCGATCACGCGTCGTCAGGATGGAGCGGCAGCATCGGGCTTCGACGCTGTGGACGGCATTGCAGGCGACGGTCTGCAGGGTCTGGGCCAGAAACGCCTCGGTGAAGCGAAACATGGCGTGCCTCAGTTTGGGCCGCATCGCCACGCCTTCATTGAGCCATTCCAAAGCGACGCGCGAGGCTGTTCCTGGGACTTGGGTGATGTAGCGACCGAACGACTGGCGGGTCACGAGCGCACTGACGAACCCAAGGGCGCCCTCCCGGCCGAAGACGGCCATCTCCACGGAACCGCCGCTGTGAAGGACCGTCAGGAGCGAGATGATCGCGTCATGAGGGAAATATGTGTGCCTGATCGGTTCTCCGGTATCGAACAGAACCTTGCCTCGCGGCAGATCGACGATCTCGAGATGAGGTTCGAGCCAAGAAAAGTCCTCTGGCTCCAAAGCGGCGAGGAGCCGGTTCTTCCGGTGAATGTCAGCCCTGGAACCATTCCTCATGGCAAGGTGTCACCGAGTTGTGCCAACTTCCAAAGTAGGGGAAATCAGGCGTTTTGCAGGATTATAATAACACAACTTTGAGCTGAAGCATTAAGCCTTCTGCTTATTAACAGGCTGATATGGCTTTTCCCTCGCCGTCTCTCGAAAACGTTACCTTGACTGTGTGCCTCCCGATGTGCCTCCACACACAAACGACGCCGTCTGAGCTTAGTGCCCGCGACACTCCGGGGGTGGCTCCGAAGGGCAGGAGGGGCCCTGGGAGCCGATTGCACGTGTCCTGCTCTGCAATGGGTTCATAGGGCCATGCGTCGAGAAGCCGTAAAACGGGTTTACCGGCCGCAGGGATCGCTTCAGCATGGCTGCCGGTCGAATCCGCGAGCGGGAGAGTTTCGCATTGAGCACGCAATCGTCAGCACATCACCCCACTCGGGACACAGCCGCAGACCTCGCTGACTGGTCGGCCTCCAAGCTCCTCGAAGCTTATGCCCGCAAGGATGTCTCGCCCGTGGAAGTCACGAAGGCGATCATTGCCCGCATCGAGGTCTGCGAGCCGCGGCTTCAGGCTCTCTACGCCTTTGCGCCCGAGGCTGCCTTGGACGCTGCCAAGGGGGCGGAGCAGCGCTGGATGCGAGGAGAGGCTAGGGCGCTCGAGGGGATCCCGGCGACGATCAAGGAGAACATCGCCACCAGGGGAACGCCCGTGCCGCTCGGCACCGCCGCTCGTCCGCTCATTCCTGCGTCCGAGGATGCGCCCTCGGCGGCGCGGATGCGTGAGGACGGCGTCGTGATCCTGGCCAAGACGACCATGCCGGATTACGGGATGCTCTCGTCGGGTCTTTCCAGCTTCCATCCCCTCACGCACAACCCCTGGGACCTGTCCAAAAACCCCGGTGGCAGCTCGGCGGGCGCGGGCGCTGCCGCCGCCGCAGGCTATGGGCCGTTCCACATCGGCACCGATATCGGCGGCTCGATCCGTCTGCCGGCTGCCTGGTGCGGGGTCTTCGGTCTCAAACCCAGCTTCGGGCGTATTCCCATCGATCCCACCTATTACGGCCGCGTGGCAGGGCCCATGACTCGCACAGTGCGGGACGCCGCGCTGATGATGACCAGCCTTACGCGCCCCGACGTGCGCGATCCCATGAGTCTGCCGTACCAGGACCTGCCCTGGGTTGATCTGAACATCGACATCAAGGGCCTGAGAATCGGCGTCATGATGCAGGCGGGCATCGGCATGCCGCTCGATCCGGAGATCCGTGCCACGGTCGAGCGGGCCGCACAGCTCCTGGGCGATGCCGGCGCCGTCATCGAGGAGGTGCCGGCCTTCGTCACCCGCGAGATGCTCGACGGCCTCGACGATTTCTGGCGCCAGCGCGCCTGGACCGACATGGCGCCCCTGAGCGACGACGAGCGCGCGAAGATCCTGCCGTACATCCTGCAATGGGCCGAAGGGGGCAAGGACCTCACAGGCGCCGAGGTCTATCACGGCATGAACCAGATGATGGTGATGCGCCACGCGGCCGTTGCCGCCACACACCGCTTCGATTTCGTGATCTCGCCCGTCGCGCCCTGCGTGGCCTATCCGGCGGAACTGGCGTCTCCGATCCACAACCCGGAGGAGCCCTTCGAGCATATCGGCTACACGGTCGCGTTCAACATGTCGGACCAACCGGCATCCTCCGTGAATGCCGGCTTCACGAAGGCCGGTCTGCCCATCGGCCTCCAGATCGTCGGCCGCCGCTTCGACGATCTCGGCGTGCTGCGCCTGTCTCAGGCCTGGGAGGACATGTGCCCGGAGAAGCGGCCCTGGCCGAAGGTTTAGCGCGGCTTGAAATAATACCTCCACGTCATCCCCGGACTTGGTCCGGGGATCCACGTCTTTGCAACGCTGTGGTTCTTAAGACGTGGATGGCCGGGACTGATCCTCGGATCAAGTCCGAGGACGGCCATGACGAAGTGTGGGGCGACATCGCGAACTGCGCTACCGGGTTTCCTGGCTGGGCTCCTGCTGATAAACAGCCGCCATGACTTACAAGGTTGCCGCTCTCTATCAGTTCGTATCGCTGCCGGATTTTCGCGAGATCAAGGATCCGCTTCATGC
>JAJFBI010000245.1 GCA_020697385.1 Microvirga sp.
TCCAGAAAGCCGCGCAAGCACGTTCGCGTGTCGCGCCCCCATCATCCCCAGGCCGACAACGCCGACGCGGAGCCTCGATCGCGGATCAAGGGCCAGGTCTTTCCTCCTCCGATGCCGCCGCCGTTCGGCTCAATCCGGTGCTGAAGCTCTTGGCAAGTCACCGCTTCCTAAAGGGTCTGCCAACGCCATTCGCAAGATTGCAACCGTTATCAAACGATGTGCGCGTACAATACGGAAGCTCGCCGAAGCAACGGTCACGGCGGAGCTGGTGCAGCGCGTTTGCTTCCTGAAGACGCGCGAAGAGCGTATCGATGAGCTGACGGCCAAAGCTAATGTAACGAAGAAGGATATGGAGCCAGACGGGCGATACGGCGCAATCGTCGCTGCGGCTCGTGAACAAGTTCACACCCGACTGGCCAGGACCCTCAAACGTATGGGTCGGAAGGACTTCTGCGAGTACGCTTGGCACGCCTACGGTGCCTACGGCGAGCGATTTGTTCGCCGCCCACGTTGACTGCTAGGCCCTGCGCTCTTTTAAGGCGACCTTGGCGCGTGCGGCTTCAGCGCTCACCTGCTTCCCATGTGCTTCCCAATCGCGTTTTCTGGGAAGCAGAACAGTTTGAGATCGCGGCTAAGTATCTGACTTCATTGGTGGGCGTACAAGGATTCGAACCTTGGACCCGCTGATTAAGAGGAAGCGTCGCCCGAGAGCTCACGGTACCGGGCGAGGAAGCGCTCAGCGGCGGTTTCGGCCGGCCACGGAGAAATTCGCTCTGGCAGGGGGTCTACATCACCTATGTCGTCCCAAGCCTCTCCTCTCCAAGGCATCAGGTCCCGACGCTCCGTGACGAGCATGATGCGATCACAGCGCTTGATCTCCTTGTCATCCCTAGTTGCTACTCCGAATTTCTGAAAGAGAGCAGCTTCGCAGCGCTTCTCAATCTTCTTGAAATCTGGGCAAAGGGCCTTCAGAGGCCCGGGCATGTCGCCGCAGGTGCTTTCTTGCAGGGCTAACGTTGGCGACACAACAAAGCTCATGCGGACGCAATGCTCGGCGACTGAGTAGAATACCCTCTTGCCCGTCTCTTGACTGACGCACTGGCCAGCGAAGCGTCCGGCGAATGCCAGCCCGTAAGCAATGTCTTCGATGGTGACCTCAGCCGAGTGCGGGTCCGAGTAGCTAAAGTAAGCTCCTGAGCCCAGTAGTATCCTGCTCTCCAAGTCCGTTCTCCTCACAACCGGCCCGATTGCGTCGGGTCAGCTGACGGCCTCCGGGCGAGAAAGCAACTGGGCACTGGGGCGCCTTGCCCTCCCGAGCCCCGGGAAGGGGCTTCCGACGCCTGAGAGGCGCTCCAGGCAGCGCAAACAGCTCCGGACCCGTTTCGAGGCTCAGAAGCCCCAAGGAACGGCACCATGACATGTTCGCGCCGCAACGGGCATCGTGATCGCTCATGACCAGTGGCCCGGCGTACCCCTCTAGCGACCTAGCCTGCGCACGAGCGCGTATTCTTTGCCGTTCGTGTTTGGATCGGAGCCGTCGGAGGAGGAGAAGTAGAGTGCCTCTCCCCAATGCGAGTGGCGGCCGCGGCCCTCGCGTCGGATGACGTCATGGACGCTGTGCGGATCGCGCAGCTCAGTGCCGCTCTCGCAGAGCAGGAAGGGCGAGCGGCGGGGCGCGTCGAGGTTGTCCGAAGCGGCCGCGTGCTGCGGCAGCATCGCCACATACGAATGACCGGCCTCGCGCAGGAACGGCTTCGGCAGAACGACGCGGGTGTCTTTAAGGCGATCGCAGGCGCCGGCGATCGGCTCGATCGGCTCAATCTCCCCGGTGGTATAGAAGCGGAGAGCGTCCTCTGCGAAGCTGTCGTTCCCACACGCGCCGCAATATTCGCGCTGGAGGTAGTAGTCGATGTTCTGGCCGCGGCGAACGGCCTTATCGGTCACCTCGAGCGCGATCTCCACCGGGATCGCCACCTCCGCTAGGTTCGTGAAGGTGAACGCGATTCTGACGAAGCCGTCGGACTCGACCTTCAGGTTGTGGAACTCCTTCTCAATCTGCCGGATGGCCAGATGATCATCCACCATTTCGAGGATCGTGCCGTGGACGCGATACCCGTAGGGCACGTCATCGGGGTGGATGCGGAGCGGCAACAGGCCCCGGCGCATCATGAATTTCGCCGGGTTCTTGTTGACGTTCACGAGCGCCGGGTTGGCCTCCGCCGCAGCGTTGAGCACCCGCCAGCCCTGGGCCGCACTCGCGGAGCCGGTCGAGGGCGGCGCTCCGACGAAGTGCTTCAGCCGGATCGGATCCGACTCGAACGGCTTGGGCTCGTTCCAGCTGCCCCGGTGCGAGGACGCCTCCGCCGTCGAGCGATCCAACTGTTCGGAGTCTGCCGGCCAAGCCGGTGCAGCGGCGAGGGCGTTCGACCGCGGCAGGGGCGTCGCGTCCTTCGGTGCCAGGACGCCGCCCGGCGCAAGCCCGAAACGGCGGTGAATCTCCTCAGCGCTGAGGCCGCGCACAGTCTCCGGCCCCGGCCCGTCCTGCGGGAAGAGAACCGCGGCGGGATGCTGGAACGGGAAAAACAAGCGGCGATTGCGGCCGTGCCGGTCGGTGAGCTCGATACGGTCGGGTTCGAACAGAATGCCGATATCGCCATACAGGGCCTTCGAGCTTCGCATCATCACGTCGGCGCCGCTGCCTGGATCCGCGGGTTCGAAGGCGATGTTCTCGAGCTGGACCTGCCGGCCCTCATGCGTGAGAAGCGAGATCTCGATGTTCACCGGGTTGCGAAGGGTCGCGTTCCGGACCGTGTTCCGGCCCCGACCGGGTACCCTTATCCCGACCGCGAAATCCCTCACCTCCGCGCCGTCGACCGTGACGCTCTCGGTCATGCTGTTGCCGGCGATGCCGGCGTAGTGGGTGCGGTTCGATCCCAGCAGCCTGACGTTGCGCAGAGCGACGTGCTTCGAATAGGGGACGGCTATCCCCTCCTCGGCCACGTTCCAGACCGTGAGCCCGTCCACCACGCTCAGCTCCCGATGGGTGGGATAGATCTTGTGATACCAGATCTCGAAACTTTCGCGGACGCCGCGACCGTGTTCCGCGCCATGTGGAAGCTTACGTCCATGGTGCGGATCAGCCCGTGCTCGTCAACGAAGGGCGAGGGTTCGGCGTTGCGCGCGTCGAAATGGACGACGCGGCCGTGCTCGCGGAACTCCATCCCCATGCTGAAGATGCCGGCGCCGGCGTGGCCGGCCGACCAGTTGTCTGTGACCTCGACACCGCCGCTTTGCAGCCAAAGCCCGTGACCGCCGTGGCCGAAATCGTAGATGCTCATGCGGCTCTCGAGGATGTGCTCGCTCGAGCCCGCAGACCTCACGGCCATGTTGCGCCGGAAGGCGCCGATCTCGCTGCCGTTCTCGGCGACGATGTGCGATCCAGCGATGCGGAAGGTCACGTTGTCTTCGGCCAGTACGTGAGCGCCGTGGTTCACGATCCCGTATTTCGGGCTATCGACGACCACGCTGTTGCGGACGATGTGCGGCGGCACGTGGCGGCGCGCGCCGGAGAGGACATGGAAATGCACCGCATAGCGGCCGATGGTGTTCGAGTCGGAGCCGGGCTTCGTCTCGCCGTCGGGCCCGATCTCGGGGACGGTGTGCGCCCGCCGCGTATCGGTGCGCCCCAGATCGAAGAAGCCGACGCCGTCGAACACGGAGCCCGTCTGCACATGCATCACCATGACATGCGCTCGGGCGCCCGTGGGCGCAGAGCGGATCGACCTCAGCTCGACGTTCCGCGTCAGATTTCCAACCGGGACCCGAAGGTTGCCCCGTGAGGGATGATCGAAGGCGAGCGGACGCTCGAGCTCGACCGAGCGTCCGTCGCCCGAGACGCTCGCTACGGTTGCCACATCGTCCTCGTCGTTGAAGGCGTCGGTGCCCGGAACGAGGAGCCGGTCGCCTGCCTGCCAGCCGACGACCGGCTCAGCGAAGTCGATGCGCCGAGTGCCGCGGCGTAGCGGCGTTTCCGCCTGACGATGCGGGGTTTTGCGAGCGCCGACCATTTCGACGATGCCGTGGGAGATCAGGCCGCCTCCAAGGTCGAACGGGTCGGCCTTGCGGTCGCGCGCTTCGCGCGGCGCGAAGAGAAGCCGCGCCTTAACGTGCGGCCGCACCGGATCGGAGACCGACCCGATCGTGACGCGGCCGTGCTCCGTCACGACCAGCGTGCGCAACGCGAGCGCAGTGTCAGCATCGGGCGCGAAGGAGAGGCGGCCGTCGACGCGAACCCAATCGAGCGCAGCTGCGTCCCGCAACGCGTCGAGACGCACCGAGAGCGTCTCCGGGATCACGACCCGGGCGCCCTCGCCGGGCACCTTTCCGTCGCGCCAGGTCCGCGGATCGGTCCATAGTCCCGACTGGACCGCAACATTGGTCATCATACAAGTCCGCACCAATTGCAGGAACGCGGCATGCTCGTCGAGCTTCGCGCGGTCCCCCCAATGGACGTGCTCAGCGCGGAGCCGCGCGGCGATATCCTCGCTCGCGCATTCTGGGAGTAGTGCTGCGGGCGGATGCTCGTGTTGGGCGACTTCCTGATGTGTCTTACCCCGTTCCATGCCGATCAGCCCGTGCTGATGGTGCGCCTGCCCGGAAGTTGCTGATGCACGGTCCGCAACAGCGACTGCAATGCCGGTAAGTAAAGCTGCCATGAAATGACGAAACATGTCTGCCCCCGGCTTGCTTTGGTACGGACGATATCAACCAACTCGTGCCGGAACAAGCTCACGTTGCTCGTATTTTGGGCCCGTCGCTAATAGCAACGCAGAGCGCCAAGCTAGCGGGTCTCGATGACGTGGTGATCGTGCCGCCGCCCGCGCCGCGCGTGCTGAGGGCGACTGCCGCGCCCCGGCGTGCGTGCGATCCTGTCGGGGCGGCCATCGAGGGCGGGCGAATAGGACCGACCCGGCTATAGGGCGGGTGTCCTGGCCGTACTTGAGGTCCTGGAAGACGAGGCGCCCGTCCCCGTGTTCGTCGTCAACCGAGCCGCTCCTTAGTGGCCGCCGCCAATGCCGCTCAGCGCCGCTCGCGAGCGCGTATCATGACAGCTCATTTTCAGCCCCCGACGCGCGCGTGCGCGCAACGCTCTATGCAGGTCGCCTGTACCGTGCTTGACCGTGCTCGGCTTGCTGGTGCTCGCATAATGCGCGCAGGTGCGCGGGCCGCCTAACTTAATTTTGTCGCGCGTCGTCCGCGCTGCCCGAACCCAGCAACCGCTTCCCAACCGGTTGGTTGTCCTGGTCCTTCTCGGTCGGGCAGTGGTTCTCGAAACCCTCGCTGCGCCGTTCGGACCACGCCGGGGCCCGCTGCCCGAGCGTCAAGCTACGAACTGCCCCAAGCGGGGGTGTGGGCCTCGGACTACTCGTCGTGAGGCGGAGAGGCACTACGGAGCCCCGTCTTGGGCCTGGGGGCTGCTGGTGTGGCTGTGTCGCGTCGCGGCTCTCGGAGGTACCTCTCCGGCCCCGAAGCGGCCTCGTTGGCTTTGCGCCTCAACCCCTGTCCTCCGACAGGCCACTCGGCCGCTCCGGTGACTCCCCCTTCCTGGTCCTCCGGCCCCGGGAACGGGATGATGTTCGTGGTCGTCGCAACGAAGCCCCCGTCGCGTTTGCACTCCTCGTCCACGTAATACTGATAGAACCGCCCAGCGTGTGCTTCTTGTAGCAGGGGCGCAGGGCTTGGATCGCCCGGGTGGCGGCGACCTGGATGAAGTCGGCGGCTCGGTCTTCACGGTGAGCGCATTCGCTCTTTCTTGGACCTCCTTTTCGTGAGACCTGTCGTTACGCAGCTGCATAGGCGCGCTCGAGCGCCTCGACGGCGGCTTGCCCGCCCCTCACTGCTTGGGTGTAGTAGCCGAGCGTAACGACGGCGTTCGCGTGCCCGGCGAGCTTTGCCACGAGACCCACCTCGACGCCCTGCGCTTGCATCGTCGAGATGAAGCTGTGGCGCGCGGAGTGAGGCGTCACGTAAGGGAGCTCCAGGTGTTTGAACGCAGGCTCCCAGTACCGTCGCCGGAAGTTTTGGTACAGCAGCGGCCCGCCGCCGCCCGTTCGCGCCTTGGGCCAGGCCTCGAGCCGACCGGGGCCCGGGAATACGCGGTGGAGTTCGCCGTTGAGGCGCGGGCAGCGAACGCGCCAAGCCAGCAGCATCTCGCGAAGGACACTCCCCATGGGGATGTCGCGCGTGCCCGCCTCGGTCTTGGTCATCTCAGTGAGTGAG
>JAJFBI010000246.1 GCA_020697385.1 Microvirga sp.
GATATGGATCCCGACCACCTGACCAATCACGAGGTAATAGGACGGCTCGCCGCCTCCGAGGGGCTCAAGCGGCACGGTCTGGAGCCACTTGCACTCAAGCGCGGCCGGAGCTTCGGCAACCCGGGGCGGCTTCACCAGCCGGGACGGTGCGGCCTTGAGGCCCGCATGCTCCATCTCGCTCTCACCCCGCGGCAAAACCGCCGAGGTGAGGTTCATCTTCTCCCGCAAATCGTAGGTCGCCAGGTTGCAGACGAACTCACCGGTCTCCTCGATGAAGGTGAGCGCGTCCTTCTTGCCTGCCGAGGAGAAGGCCACCATGGGCGGCCGCTCGGACACGGCATTGAAGAACGAATACGGTGCGAGGTTCACCTCCCCCTTGGCACTCATGGCGGTGATCCAGCCGATGGGACGGGGCGTGACAATGGCCTTGAACGGATCGTGCGGCAGGCCGTGGGCGTTGGTGGCGGTTTCGTAGAACATCACATTAGAACCGGGTCACGATATCGTCGAGGCTGGGCCGGTCACGGTCGGTCGGCGTTTCCTTGGCCGTGCCGATATGGATGAAGCCGGCGATCCGCTCGTCGGGCTTCAACCCCAATGCGTCGAGCACCCTCCGATCGAAGGCAGCCCAGCCGGTGAGCCAGGAGGCGCCATAGCCGAGGAACATCGCCGCGTTGAGCAGGTTCATGCAGACCGCACCAGCCGAGAGAACCTGCTCCCATTCCGGGATCTTCGCGTGTGGCATGGCGCGAGACACCACCGCAATTACCAGAGGGGCCTGAGAGAAGCGCTCCCTCTCGACTGCCACCTTATCTTCTCCAGTCCCAGGATTATCGGCTTTGAAAGCCGTCGCCAGCACTTCGCCGAGGCGCTGGCGGGCCTCGCCCTGGACCAGGATGAAGCGCCATGGAACCAGCTTGCCGTGGTCCGGCACCCGGGAGGCCACCCTCAGAAGGGTCTCGACCTCCTGTTCGCCCGGTCCCGGCTCGACCAACCAGCGCGATGGGACGGAGCGACGCTGCAGAAGGCGGGAAAGGCTATCGTTCATGGGCTCTTCATCCGGCTTGGATAATGTGGAACAATGACGATGGATGCTCACGAAGGCTGCGAGCGAAACGGGTCCAGGCCCGCCATCGTCTCGCCGTCTTGATGCGCTTGAGGGAGCGCAGGCGTCCTAAGGGCGGGCCGCTGCCACAAAAGAAACAGCAGCGGATGTATAGGGGGAGTGCGGTCAGACGCCAAGCAGGTTTCAACCCTGGCGGCCCGGCAGCCTGCACGAGCAGGCTTAGGGACGTCGCCGGAGGCGAAGCGAGCGTGACGCCGCTTGAAAGCAATGCAGACATCGTATTTCGGATCCAACCGTTCCGCCTTTCCTGGCGCCTGGTCGAGGCGTGAGACGCTCATCGCACTCGGTCTCATCCTGGCCGCCTGGGCCCTGGCCGTCTCGGTCTGGCCCCTGACCGGTACGGTCGTTCCGTGGGATTCCAAGAACCAGTTCTACCCGACCCTGCGCTACCTGGGCACCGCCCTGGCCCATGGGGAACTGCCCCTCTGGAACCCCTACCATTTCGGCGGCCATCCCTCGGCGGCGGACCCTCAGTCGCTTCTCTTCACGCCCACCATGCTGCTGTTCGGCTGGCTTGTGCCCGAACCCTCCATGCAGTTCTTCGACGTGGTGGTGTTCGCCCATTTTCTTCCCGGCGCCCTCGCCTTCGTGCCGATCTTCCGCCGGCGCGGCTGGCACTCGGCCGGGGCCGTTGTGGCCGCGCTCGTCTTCATGCTCGGCGGCTCCGCCACAGCGCGGCTCCAGCATACGGGAATAATCTTCAGCTACGGCTTCTTCCCCCTGGCCTTCTGGCTTCTGGAAGAGGCCCTCGACCGCCGTTCCTACCGCTATGGCGTGCTGTTCGCGCTGAGCGCAGTCCTGATGGTCATCGGGCGGGACCAGGTCGCCTTCCTGTGTGCCCTGACCCTCATCGCGGTCGCCGTTCACCGCGTCTGGACCGCGCCCCGCTCCCTCGCCTATCTCAGGTCCCGCCTGGGGCTCCTGATATCCATGGGAGCCATCGGCGCCGTGCTTATGGCGGTGCCTGTGGTCCTGACGATGCAGTTCCTCGCCACCTCGACGCGCCCTTCCTTCGGCTTCGGCGTGGCCGCCATGGGATCCCTGCCGCCGGAAAGCCTGGCGACCGTGCTCTTCGGCAATGTCTTCGGCTCCCTGCGCTGGACCTACGATTATTGGGGGCCCGACTGGCACAGCCTCGCGGAGGGAACCTGGACCGACCGGGCCACGAACTACCTGTTCATCGGCACGATCCCGGCTCTCCTGTTGGTCTGGCACGGCGTCGCCGGCGGGCGCCTGTTTGCCCGCGAGTTCCGGTTCTTCCTCGTGACCGGAGTGGCCACCCTGCTCTACGCCCTCGGACGCTACACCCCCGGCTTCGAATTCATCTTCGACCACATGCCGGGCGTGAACCTCTATCGCAGGCCGGCGGACGCCACCTTCCTCCTCAACATCACCCTGGCCTTTGCTGGCGGCTATCTGGTGCATCGCTATGTGGCGGAAGGGCTTCCGCGCTGGAACCGGGCATCCCTCGGCCACCTCTGGGCTTTCCCGCCTCTGCTCGCACTAGGGCTTGTGATCGCGGCCATCGCCAGCGCCCTGTCCTTCGCAGTCAAGGGCGGACATGTCTCCCCAGCCCTCATCGAGATCGGCATGAGCCTCGCGGCGGCGGCCGTGGCGGTGCTTGTTATTGCAAAGCTGAGCGGATCTCCGCGCTGGCGCGGAGCTATGGCGCTCGTGCTGGTGACACTGACGGGCGCGGAGCTGATCGGCCGCCATGCAGCCTCGGCGCTCAACGCGGAGCCGGCCGAGCGCTATACCGTCTTCACCAAGCTGCCGCCCGAGCAGTTGCAGGGCCTCCAGATCCTCAAACGCGAACTCGCCGAGCGGAACGCCCGTGGCGAATATCCCCGCGTGGAGATCCTCGGCCTGAAGGGAGCCTGGCAGAACGCCTCCATGGTGCTCGGGATCGAGGACATCATCGGCTACAATCCGCTTCGGCTCGCCGATTACGAGCGGGCCATCGGCCCTGGGGAGAACGCGGAGGATCCTAACCTGCGCCATTTCCCGACCAGCTTCCGCGGTTATGAGTCAGAACTGGCGAGCCTGCTCGGGCTCGACTACCTCGTTCTCGATCGCCCGGCCGACAAGCTGCCACGTCACTTTCCACGCCTGACCGATGCCGAGGTCGTCTATGGCACCGGGCGGATGTGGATTTACCGCCTGAACGCCTCCGGCCCCCGCGCCTATGTGGCCCATCATGTGAGCCCGGTGGATTCGGAGGCCGTGCTTGGCGAGGAGGAGTTGCCTGAGTTCAACCGCGAGACGGAAGCCCTCATAGACCACGAGAGCCTGACGCTCCTCAAGGCCCGGTACTCCCCGGCCGGGTTGAGGCCGGATCAGGCGAAAGGCGAGGCCCGCATCGTCAACTACCAACGGAATTCGGTCACGATCGAGGTTGAAAGCAGCGCCAACGGCGTGCTGGTGCTGCACGACATCCACTATCCGGGCTGGGAGGCCTGGGTCGACGGCGAGCGTCGCCCGATCCTGCGGGCCAACCTTCTGTTCCGTGGCGTCGAGATCGGTCCGGGCCGGCACCGGGTCGAGTTTCACTTCCGCCCGATGTCCCTGGAAAATCTTGTTGCAGCCGCGTCCGATATCGTAAAGAGCGAAGACGAACCGATCCAAACGGCTATCGCCGCTCCGCTCCGGTAACGAGCGAATTTCTCAAACGATGCCTCTTTTCATAAAACCACGCTTTTTCATTGTTGGCGTTTCGGCTCTCCTGACGGCGTCTGCGGCCACAGCCCAGTCTCCTGCCGTGCCGTCCATGTCGCAGAACCAGCCTCCGATCTCCATCGGGCAGGTGACGGTGAACGCGGGCGCGACCTTTGCCGGGAGCAACGAGCCAATCCGCTCCGGCCTCGTCTGGCGGATCTACGAGGACCGTGGGGATGCCTCACAACCGGTGATCGTCGCCCGCTCCAGCAGCCCTGCCCCAAGCTTCACCCTTTCTCCGGGCAACTACATCATCAATGTGGCCTACGGCTTCGCCAGCGCCTCGAAGCGCATCAGCGTGCAGCGCGGCAACCTGAACGAGCGTCTCGCGATCAATGCCGGCGCCCTTCAGCTCAAAGGGGCCGTCAGTGGCAGCCCCATTCCGGCCAATCGCCTCACCTTCTCGGTCTATGTGCCGGAGGCGCAGAACTCGGAAGGCCGCCTTGTGATTGCCGACGCCAAGGCGAACGACATGATCCGCCTGCCCGAGGGCACCTACCACATCGTTTCCACCTACGGGGACGCCAACGCCATCATGCGCAGCGATCTGAAGGTGGAGTCGGGCCGTGTCACCGAGGCAACCCTCAACCATCGCGCCGCCACCGTGACCATGAAGCTGGTTGCGTCCGCAGGCGGCGAAGCTTTCGCCGGCACGGCCTTCAGTGTGCTCACCCCGGGCGGCGACGTGATTCGCGAGGCCATCGGGGCGTTTCCGTCCGTGACCCTGGCCGAGGGCGAATACGTCCTGATCGCCCGCCATGAGGGCAAGGTCCACACCCGGGAGTTCAAGATCGAGAGCGGGCTTGATCGCGACATTGAGGTTCTCGCCAAACCCTGACGTCCTGAACCTTTCCGGCTTCGCGGCATTGACCGAACACCAATGACAGGTCGCGCCACGCATGAGCCAGCACTCCCAAGGCGTGACCTTGCAGGAGAGGAAGCTCATGAAAGTCGCAGAGATCATGACCCGCAACGTGCGCGTGGTGAGTCCTGACCGGACCATCCAGGAAGCGGCACGGCTCATGGATGAAATGAATGTCGGCGTCCTGCCCGTCTGCGATGGGCGGCGCCTGCGCGGCATGATCACTGACCGCGACATCACCGTTCGTGCCACGGCCGCCGGCCTTGCGCCGGACACCACCCGCGTGCGGGACGTCATGTCGGACAATGTATGGTGGTGCTTCGACGACGATGACGTGAACCATATCGTCCAGCTGATGAGTGACCACCAGATCCGCCGCCTGCCGGTAGTCGACCACGACAAGCACCTGGTCGGCATTGTGGCGCTCGGCGATCTGGCGACAGATGTGCAGGGCGAGGCCACCCGCGCCCTGCATCGCATTTCCACCCCATCCGAGCCCGACCGCTCCGGCACGCCTTCCAGCGCTCGCGCCGATCAGACCCGGGGCGGCGGACAGGTTCGCCTGACGGCCGACGAACGCCGTGAACTGGAGCGGCGCATGAACGATGCCAGCCGGGATGACGACTACCGGCACCGCCCCAATGACTATCGCGAGAGCGGCCATCACGGACGC
>JAJFBI010000247.1 GCA_020697385.1 Microvirga sp.
TCCCGCCGATGCAGTAGCCCATGGCGTTGACGGTCGGGCTGCCGGTAATCTCCCGGACCACGTCACTGGCTTCGAGGGGACCGAGATCCATGTAGTCCTTTTCCGCCCCCACGGCATAGGTGTCCTGGCGAATGCGGGCGAGATCGATCGCCTCACCCTTGAGCGTGATCTTGCCCGGCTCGATCAGGTTGTTCTCAACATAGGTATTGCGCAGGTACCAGCTATGGGCGGCACGCGCCATGCGGGTGCCGTCGCTGTTCCAGTACAGCAGATCGAAAGCCGGCGGCTTGCTGCCCATCAGGTAGTTGTTGACCACGTTGGCCCAGATCAGGTCGTTCGAACGCAGCAGGTTGAACATGTTCGACATCTCGCGACTGTCGAGATAGCCGCGCTCCATCATCTGCTGCTCGATCAGGTCCACCCCCGGCTCGTCCATGAAGACGGCTGTGTCGCCCACCCGCGAGAAGTCCTGGAGGGAGACCATGAAGCTGGCCGAGTTGAACCGCTTGTCACCTTTGGCGGCAAGGACTGCCAACGTCATCGTCAGCAGCGTCCCGCCGATGCAGTAGCCCATGGCGTTGACGGTCGGGCTGCCGGTAATCTCCCGGACCACGTCACTGGCTTCGAGGGGACCGAGATCCATGTAGTCCTTTCCAGGAGATCAGGAAGACCGTGAACCCCTGCTCAACCAGGTACCGCACCAGGCTGTTCTTCGGCTGCATATCGAGGATGTAATACTTGTTGATCCAGGGCGGCACGATCAGCAGCGGCGTCTTGTGAACCTTCTTGGTTGTCGGCGCATACTGGATCAACTCCATCAGGCGATTGCGGTGGACCACCTTGCCAGGGGTAAGGGCAAGGTTCTTGCCTGGCGCAAAGGCTTCTGTGTCGACCATGCTGAGACGCCCGGCCTGGAGATCGGCGGCCAGGTTGGCGGCCCCGGCTGCAATACTGGTTCCTCCGGTCTCTATGGCTTTTCGAAGAGCAACAGGGTTCGACAACAGGATCAGTGCGGGGCTCATGGCGTCCACGAACTGCCGCAGATGGAAGTTGATGCGCTGCTGCTCGGCCTCATCCATGTCATGCACATCGCCCTGCTGCAGGAGCCAGTCCGACGCGAGCAGATAGATCTGCTGAAGAGTGCGATAAGCGGGGTTCGTGTGCCACTCGGCGGCAGTAAACCGCTTGTCTGTTGCGGTACCAGGTGACCCATTGCCTGACGATGCCCCTGACATACCAAGCCAGCGCTGTCCGGCCTCCTGCCACACCTCGACGGCGGAGCGCCACACGTCCTGATTGAGATCCGCGACAGCCAGGGCTGCGCTAGGCTTTCTCAGGGAGCGCAGCCAAACGATCCGCAGAGACCGAGCGATCTCGGACCAGTCGACGGGCACGACCTCCCGCAGAGGATTGGCATTCCACATCTGGTCAATCGAGCGGAGGGTGGGATCCTGTGACAGGCTCCTCTGGAGCTGATCGACACCTCCGGCGATAAGGCCCGAAGCAGGATTGTCGGTTGTCATCTGCCACCACGTGGTGCCTGGATCAGCCAGGGCCTTTGCCGGGGCGGACATCTGGTCCATCCAGGAGGCCCAGAGACCTAGCATCACGTCTGGTCCCGGCATGTTCCTGGTTACTTGCGCTTGCGTCCTGTCACTGTCCTCGCCGGCCATGTGCTTCCTCCGAAGTACGCGGGCGCTTCTCGCCGCCAACCTTTGCTCGAAGGCGTCTTGGGAGTGCCCGTTCCTGCTTCGCGATCCAATATTGTAGCGGGATGAGCTGGGCTCACCAAAGAATGCCGTCCGCCACGTTGATGCAACTGGACAACCAAGGAACAACGCGCCATTGCGCGGGTTCCGCTGGAAAAAGGGTTTCAGCGCCGCCCACGAAAACCCTGTGCTAGGCGATAAAGGGACTGCGCATCCCGGATGGAAAGTCTGAGAGGCCTAGATCCGTCCCTTTAGAGCGACCGGTCTGGCGGGAGCCCATGGCCTTTCGCAAGATCGCCTTGATGTGTTCCTTCACCGCAGCCTGATCCGTCCCTACAGCAGCCGCGATGTCGCCGGTCTGCTTGCCTGCTGCGATCAGGAGAAGAATTTGGGCTTCCGGCTCTGACAGCGCCTGGGTCGGAGTTTGGTTCAGGTTGGCCGCCAATTGTGTCGCGTCCGCGTGTAGATGCCCACTTCGGGTGTCCAGCTTAGCCATCGCGTCCCCCAGCCGGAGGGATTAACCCCTCGTTAACATTTGTCTCTTGTGCAGAGGCAACATGCTATTGCGCTTCGGTGGTAGGCAAGCCTCTCCCGCTGCTCTTCGGAGAGGAGGGCATAACGAGGATCGATCAGGAGGGAGTGAGAGGGGTCACCGCCATCCGAAAGACATCGCTTCCAGCCAGCCTGAGTTTCTCAGTCCCACTGCTCAATTCAGGGCGTTTGCCAGGGGCACTCTGTGCATCAAGGTTCCCTCGGGGCAGACGATCTCAAGCTGCCACAGGCCCCAGTCCTCAATGACGTGGCCATATTCCTGTCGCAACTCAGTTACGAACTGCCAGGCTTGTGACTTGGCCTCACTTAGTTTTTCTGCCTCTGCACCTGTATCGTCCGGGATCGTGGCATCACTGCTCACAAGATGGAAATAGTACCGCGTTGGCATGGATCTGGCCCGTTTGGCCTTCGTGCGGGGAGGGCGATCCCTTTAGGGAAGTTGAGCACACAGCGTGAGAGCCGTAACGGCGGCTGTGGCTGCGATGGCTAATAGACTGGCATTGACGGAGTCGAGTTCACCCTGTCGAGGGTTGAGGATCCACTTAAACAAGGTTCAGCCTACAAATCGCGCTAACATAAGTTAGCCCATACATGGGCCGCTTGGCTGCGGGGTCAACCTGTGCCCACGACATTTGCTTTCGTCCCAGGAGAGGAACTGGACACTGTGATCAAGTAACCACGCCGGAGCGCGCGAGTAGCGCCCATGCCTCAGGAATGTACGCTCCAAGTGACCTAAAAACGCAAACGCCCGCCAAATGGCGGGCGAGGGCGAATTCTGCTGTGCAGCTGTTCTTAGGCAGCAGCCGTCTGGCGAGCGATGCTTTCGATCTGAAAACGCGAGATGCCGAGATCGTCGAGTTCGCGGTTCGAGAGCAGCGACAACTCACGGACGGTTTCGCGATAACGGAAGTACGCTTGCACCTTAGCGAGGATGTAAGAAACGAACATGGTGAGCTCCTACGGGTCGGGGCCACCCGGCGATGGCCTTTGTTCTTGTTTTGCAAGGCAGCAGATATGCCTGCGCGATGCACAGCAGAAGGGCAAATGCTGTAGAGCAGCCATGCGATAATCGCATGACAAAGTAAGATATTCTCCAATAGCTTGCTATGAAAGCATATCTTCGCTCTCGTTGCTTGGTAGCCTGGAAAGCCAAACGCCTCGGCTGAGGAGATCGGGTTCAAGGACCCTCAGCCGAGGCGCGTGCGGTTTTTCGGAGCTGACACCGCAGGGCAAACACGCCGGTCAACCTTGGCTATTTCATGAAGCGAGCCAGAGGCTTCTCTGTCCGTTTTTAATCGCCGCTGGTTAACCTCACGATATCGGATGGATGAGGCTCAACTCGCGCAGGCTTGCCTCAGAACGCCTGCGCTGCGTAGGGCTTCTGTTGGGCGGCACGGTCCGCTACACATCCTGCTGCTGTCGTTATCCTTCCAGAAGGTTCAGAATGGCCTACAAACTCTCCCGGCTTGCCCCTGGCAGCTATGACGTGCTGCTCCATGGGGTGATTATCGCCAGCCTGGTCCAAAGCGGTAGAACAGACGACGCTACCTGGACGGCGGAACTCCTGCTCGACCTGCCTCCTGGAGAGAGGCCTGCTCCGTTCACCAAACTCGAGCATACATTTGGCAGTCTTGAAGAAGCCCAGAGATGGCTCGGCGATGCCCAGATCCGTGGAGCCGGTGGAGAGGAGTAGGCATGGCAGAGGTCATTCAGTTTCCGAAGCGAACAGAGACACAGACGCTCCATTTCGATGAGAAGCATGCCTTCGGGGAGATCGGCGGGCTGATGCATTCTCTTGTACAAGAGCAGGACAAGGCAGATGCGCCCTATACGCTCGTGCTGTTCGGCGGGAACGACGTGTTCTTCCCGCTGGGGTCGTTTGAGCCAACACTGGAAGGCTTGGAAATCGCCAGCATCACTGGCGAAATCACATTGCGTGCACTCGCCGTCGGTCATGAGAACTGGGCTGAGTAGTCTCGCATTCACAAAGGCTGCGCACGGAGACGAGACGTCGAGCAGGGGTAATCCCACCCCTTCATCCAAGCACCACGCCGAGCCTTCCTTCTCTTGGAAAGGCAGCGTCAGAAAGGCCGACACACAATGGCAAACAATCCGGGCACACAGCCTCCACTGGTCAAGCTCAGGCGAGAAGATTTGGAGGAGGCCCGCGAGGCATACCTCCTCGAGCACACACCCGGTCTGAAGGAGCACGATGCCGCCTGGCAAAGAGCCTTTCTTCAGATTGAGGAGGATGCACTG
The DNA here is from genome assembly GCA_020697385.1 of Microvirga sp. Classification (GTDB taxonomy): domain Bacteria; phylum Pseudomonadota; class Alphaproteobacteria; order Rhizobiales; family Beijerinckiaceae; genus Microvirga. The sequence goes on from JAJFBI010000247.1 coordinate 4,521, forward strand.
GCTCGCCATCCCGACCCAACACCGGACGACATCGCCGCTGCGGAAGCTGCTGAGGCTGCCCTTCCATCCAGGAAGAGGACGGAGATTCAACTGCGACGAAGCTTTGAGTCCCTAGATGTGCATCTTCCCACCGACGCCAGGCGCAAGCGCAAGAGCTTCGTCCAGCGCGGTCAGCGCGCGTGGAACAGAGCCAACCCGACACCGCTGACATCGGCGCTTGAGCGAACTCTCACGGCAACCTTCATGAAGGCTTATGGGTCGTGATCGCCCATTGGACCGGTCGCTCTGACGGCGGCACACACGAGCCTGTCGCCATGAGATATCCAGACCCAGCTAGTATGGCCGTTCTCCCGAAGTTTGACCAATTGCCTCTCGCCGTTCGGGAAGTCATCGCCTGCACATGCCCCACCGTTTCGATCCGGCCCAGCAGCGCATCAAGCGCAGATCAATGCTTGCGGGCCTGAACCAGGTAGGCGGGGACGGTTGTCTCCCCAAGAGCCTTGCAGGCTTCCAGCCGGTGCAGCCCCTCAACCAAGACAAAGCGGGTGCCGTCCGGCCGCACCAGAATGGGCGTTTCCTGACCTTTCGCCAGCATGCTCTCGGCCAGGGTTGCAACCTTCTGCGGATCCAGTGTCTGCCGCCGCTTCACAGGCACATACACATCCTGAATTGCGAGCATCTGCCGCTTCAACACCATCCCGACTGCTCCTGTGTATGTCCCCTCAGGTGAAGCTTACGTGCAGGGATTGGGCTTGCATAGGAACATGCCTTCGCGACGGGCGTTCACCGACAGGCCCAGCTTGGCAATTTGGTCTGCGTATGCGCTGGACTTCCTCAACCGGAGACACATCCATGAGCAAACTCACGGCACTGATCGGCTTCATCTTCCTGGCTGTTTCATCGGCATGGGCGCAGACCCCAGCACCCACCACTCCGGCACCTGGTGCTACTCCCGGCTCTCCCCCTGCCGGGGATGCTGCCGCAGCTGGGGGTGGTATGGCGGATTACTGGTGGCTCATTGTGCTCGCCATTATCGTCGCCGCTGCCATCTGGTACTTCTCCCGCAGTCGCGGCCGCAACCGCAATCAGCTGTAGGTAGCCGATCCTCCAGCGCGGCAGTTCTGGAACGGCCCCATGGGCGTCAGCGTTGATGAGCAGACGTGTTGATGCTCATGACCGTCTCCGAGACAGAGCCCGGCCCTGTGCCGGGTTCTTTTTTGGCATGAACGGCCATTCGCACCTATGCGCTCCAGGGGTGCGGCCCCTGTGACCGTGAGACGTGCCAGTCGATCCCCATCGATGCTTTGACGGTGCAGAGCCGCTGGCCGCGCTCATCTCGAACCTCAATGACAACATCGCGGGTATCGCCCCTCTCGAACCTCAATGACAACATCGCGGGTATCGCCCCTTTCCCAGACGGTTTGTTCCGATCTCGGCCGCCGAGCGGGTGGCCGCTTGCACCGCAGCGTCCAGGCTGTCGAACTCGGTGCCCTCGTCATCGCGCACGCTCTGTGGGCCATCATGAATGTCGAAGTAGTAGCGGGCCACGGCGATCTCCTCTGGGCCAGCACAACTGCGTCGGGCATGGTCGGTACCCGGCGGTAAGCGCCCCGGCTGAGGTGCTGTCAGGATAACCTCAACCAGGGCGCTTAGCGAAGCGCGGGGCTCCGCATCTCTTCGGGCGGATTTTTGGACGGGTGGGGAGTTCCGGCTGGGTGGGCGCGCCTGCGGCTACAACTCGGACCGGATGACTTTGAGTAGCCGGAAGCGCATCGCACCGGCGTTGCTTGTGTGCGCGATCACAAAGCGAACACGCCCATGCTTCGAAGTGTCGGCATATCCCGCCAGGGTGCTGACGCCGGAAAAGGTGCCAGTCTTGAAGTAGGCGCCGTTGCCGCTGCGGAGCAGGGCGGCATGGGGCTCGAAGAGGCGTAGCAACTGGGCAAGACCGCGGGCTGTGAAGCGGTTGCCGCGGCTGATGCCCGAACCTTCCTCGAGTTTGATCGAACCGGCGAGACTGTGCCTGACGAGCATCTCATCGGCAACCTGGAGCGACTTCTCGAGGCTGACGGGCCCGCCCAGGCGATGCCCGCCGATCTCTAGGAAAACCTGATTAGCGATGTAGTTGTTCGAACCAAGGAGCAACCCGGCGAGGATCTCCGAAAGGGGGCGTGACTGGTGGTGAACGTAGACCGGCTCCAGGCCCTCAGGCACGGCTCCAGTCGAGATCTTGCCCTTGACGCTGCCGCCGGCTCGCTCAATGAATGCGGCGATCAGCTCGCCGGCATATTGCAGGCCCACCGCGAGGTTCTGGGTCAGGCTGATGCGGCCGCGCCCCTGAGCGCCCCGCGCCAGGAACTGGCTGATAGCGAGCGGCGTGATTGGAGTCTGCTCCTCGGCGGAGCGGACTGTCTTGCCCTTGCGCACAGCGTGGATCGTGTTGAAGTTCACTGCGAGCGCGGAGTTCAGCGCGTCATAGGCCTCGTCTGTGTTCTCGATGCCCGGGATACGGATGCCGGAGGGGTAGTAGCTCGCGTCTAGCACGACGCCGCTGAGCGGCTGCTTACCAGTTGCGGCGACCAGCGCCGACGCGAGCTGAGCCAGCTCTTCGGAGATCAGAAAGGGATCGCCGCCACCGCGAATGTACAGCACCCGGTCGCTGCCTAGGTAGAAGCGGGTCTTGAAGCGGTAGTCGGCGCCCAGGACCTCCAGCGCCAGCCAGGCGGTCACGATCTTCGCGACGGAAGCAGGCACGAACGGTTTGTCAGCGTTCTGAGCCACCAGCTCGTTACCCTTTTCGTCTATTACGAGCACCAGCCCCGACGGAGCGAGCGCCGCAAGCTTCTCCTTGGCGCCGGCCAGGGCTTGGGCAGGCAGCAGGAGCAGGGCGCAGGCGAGTAGGTGAGGCCACATGAGGGCGCCAGCCCGTGTCCTCCAATCTGTCATTCTCTGTAATTGGCTCAACATAGCGTTATGGTTTCATTGGCTTGCATGGAGGTCTGCGATTGTCCGCGTGAGCACCTTACACGCTGGCTTTGTCCCAGTGCATCCTATGCCAGTTTCCGTGACAACGTCGTGTGTTTTGCCTTTCCACATATGTGCTGTTGTCAAAACATCTTCGAGGGCAGCCACAGGGTCAGCGCCGGTAAAATGACGAGCAGGATGAGTCGAACAAAATCAGCCAGGATGAACGGCAGAATGCCGCTCACCACCGTCCGCTGTGACAGGCCCGGCATGGTCGCCTGGACGACGAAAAGGTTCATCCCGACAGGCGGCGTGATCAGGCCGATCTCAGCCACGGTCACAACGAGAATGCCGAACCAGACCATGTCGTACCCGAGCGTCTGTGCGACGGGTGCCAGGAACGGCACGGTCAGCAGGATCATGGACATGGAATCCATGAAGCAGCCGAGTACGATATAGAACAGCAGGATGATGATGAGAACCGATGTCGGGCCGAGGCCGCTGCTCTGGATCAGGCTGATGAGCCCGCTCGGTAAGCCTGTCGTCTCGAGGAAATAGTTGAAGAGTGACGCGCCAATCAGAATGAAGAAGATCATCCCGGTCAGCGAAGCCGTCTCGCTCAGCGCTTCCCAGAAGGCCTTCCGGTCCAGTTCTCCTGAGAAGAGTGCAAGGATGAATGCGCCGACCGCGCCGACCGCTGCCGCCTCGGTCGGAGAGAAGAGGCCGAGATAAATGCCGCCGATGACCAGCGCAAAGAGCAGGACGACGCCCCAGACACTGCCCAGGCTGGCGAAACGGGTAGACCAGTCGGTCCTGGGTGTCGGCGGAGCCAGATCTGGCTTCATCCGGACGCGGAAAATGATCGCAAGGGCGTAAAGAACCGTGCCAAGAATTCCCGGAACGATAGCGCCGATGAAGAGCTGACCGATGGAGGTCTGGGTCAGAATGCCATAGATGACGAGCAGGATCGAGGGCGGTATCAGAACGCCCAGGGTACCGCCGGCGGCAATCGCAGCAGAGGATAGCGAAGTGCTGTAGCCGTGGCGTTTCATCTCAGGAATGGCGACCCGGCCCATGGTGGCGACCGTTGCAAGGGAGGAGCCGCAGATCGCGCCGAACAGCGCGCAGGCTCCGACTGCCGTCACCGCGAGGCCGCCGCGGATGTGCCCGAAGAAGCCGTTCACGACATTGAACAGCGAGCGTGACAGACCCGCCCGTGCAGCAAAGACGCCCATCATCACGAAGAGCGGAATGACGCTGAGGGAATAAGGAAAGATCGCCTCAAAGGGTGAGGAGCCCAGGATGAAGGCGGCTCCCGTCCAGCCGTTGAGCAGCCAAAAACCGGCGATTCCCACAACAGCCATTGCCACCGCGACCGGAAGGCCGAACGCGATGAGAGCCAGGGCGATTATGAAGCCTAGAAATCCGATAAGTGCCGAGCTCATGATGCAGACTGCGTGCTCTTAACGGTGAAAATCGTGAGAAGAGTTGCGATCATCGACAGAGCCATTCCGACCAGGAGCGGAACCCAGTACCAGATGATCGGAATGCCAAGCTGCTGCGAGCGGTCGCCGAACATAAGCTGCTGCTGGAATGCCTCGTAGCAGTAGAAGAGCATCAGCGCGACCAGCACCATGGCGGTAACGCTCGCAACGATGCGCAACGTTTGCTCAGCGGCCTTTGGAAAGGACTCCACAAGAAGATCGACACCCACATGCGCGCGGGTCAGGAACGCATAAGGGATGACGAGCCACGCCCCGCCGACGACGAACAGCTGGACGAGGTCGACCACGCCTGGGATCGGCGCACCCACCTGACGACCGACGATATCCGCGACCGTCACCACGGCCGCGGCGGCATAGGCGAGCACGCCCGCACACGCGAAGACGACAATGAGCCCGCGGAGGAAGTGAGCCATGGTTCTCATGAGTGATCCTGTGGGCGAGAAGAGTTGGGCCGCGCGAACGGCTTCGCGCGGCCGCTATCATGCCTGAAGCTTATTTTCTCTCGTCCAGGCGTTTGCGCATCTCGTCGACGATCTGCTGCGCATTCTCGACCTGACTCGACGTCTGTTTGATGTAGGTATCGATCGTCGGTTGCAGAGCCTTGCGCCAACGCTCGCGCTCCTCGGCGCTCAACTTGGTGATGGTGTGACCAGCCTGCTGGGCTTCCATACGGCCGGCTTCGTCCCACTTGTCCCACCAGTCGCCGAACTTGCCAACGAGGGCGTCGCCGGAGGCCTGATCGATGCATTTGCGGACGTTTTCCGGCAGGGAGTCGTACTTGCGCTGGTTCATCACGAAGAAGAAGGGAACCGTATAGGTGCCTGCCTCCAGGTGATACTTCAGCACCTCATTGAGCCCATAGGACTTCACCGGGTCCCACGGAAAGACCGTGCCGTCTATGACGCTCTTTTGGATGTTTTCATAGACCTCACCTGGTGGCAGGCCCTGAGGCGTGGCGCCAAGCGTGGTGAGCATTTCCGAGACGGCAGGGCTGGGAGTGCGAAGACGCAGGCCTTTCAGGTCCTCCATCTTCTCGACCTTCTTGTTCGAGGTGTGGACGAGGCCGCCGTTATGGGCGTGCAGTGCCAGCACCTTCAGGCCCTTGTATTCCGGTGCGAGATAGTCCGGATACATGGCCCAAAGGGTCCTGCTGGCAGCGCCAGCGTCATCCGTCATGAATGGCAGCTCGATCAGCGACGTGCGTGGGAAACGCCCACGCGGAATGCCGTGCAGCCCATGCGCGATGTCGACCACACCAGCCAGCACCTGTTCCTGCTGCTTGGCGACATTGCCGAGTTGTGTGCCTCCCGGGAAGATCTCGAACTTCACGGCTCCGCCGGTGCATTGGGTCACCTGCTCGGTCCACGGAACGATGAAGTCGGTGTGGATGCCGTGGACAGGCGGCAAATAGTGGCTGAGCTTCAATGTCGTCTGCGCGGATGCCACGCCGGACATGAGCATCGTGGTAGTGGCTAAAGCGGCCAGCTTCGCGATAGGTTTCATTATTTTTCTCCCTGGGGCTTTCCGTCATCTTGCGGAATTGGGTTGCAGATGCCAATAGGATTGTTGGCTTGGAAGCACGCTTCCCGGCAGCGCTTTACAGCGCCACCGTAATCGTGCCGCGCTTGGCCCGCGAGCAGCAGGCCATCATGCGTCGGTTTTCCTCCCGCTCCGACTGGGTCAGCACCTTGTCGCGATGATCGACCTCACCGTCGATCAGCTTGACCTCGCAGGTGCCACACAACCCTTCCTCGCAGTCACTGGGTACGTCGACCCCTACGGCCCGCAGAGCCAGAAGCCGCTCAGGGCCGCAGGCATAGACCTGCCTGCCGGGTTTCGGAGTGCCGGTCAGCGTCTCCAGATCCATGCGGCGTCCTTCCTGCGACGGGTAGAGGTGCAGGCGGTTGTCATGATCGCTGCGCAGGCGCTCCACGAAAGCCATGGTGGCGAGTGAGCGGCCCGCATAGTGGATCTCATAGTCCTTACCGAGGCTCTTCAACCGGTCGGCCATGGCGATAATTGGCGTGATGCCGATACCGCCGGCGATCAGCAGATAAGACCCGGCATTTTCATCCAGACGGAAGTGGTTCTTTGGGCCACGGACCTTGATCATCATGCCGGGCCGGATCTGCTCATGGATGTAGGTGGAGCCGCCGCGTCCCTGGAGATCGCGCAGGATTGCGACCTGAAGATGGTTTTCTTCCTCGTGAGCCCCGCACAGGGAATATTTCCGCCCGTAGTCACCAACGATTACATCCAGGTGCGCACCTGCGCTCCAGCGCGGCAGCTTTCGCCCGTGCGGGTCCTCCAGCGTCAAGCGGACGATGCCTTCTGCCTCCATATGCACCTCGCGGACCCGCAACTGGCGGGCCGCATCCTGCTTCGAAGGCGCCCCGATCGTGAAGGAAGTGTGACGGTCCAGAAGGCTCGGGTCGCGGCGTTCAGGATTAAGGGCCGGATCCCACTGGACCCAGAGATGATCAGGACCGCGGAAGGAGGTGTTCGGCAGGAAGGTAAAGGTCTGGTCGGGAACCAGCTCCATGTGAGGTAGGCGTTTCGTGAGCTCCTCCAGGAAGATGCGCATTTCCATGCGGGCCAGGTTCTTGCCCATGCATTGATGAGCGCCGTAGCCGAATGTCAGGTGATCGGTGGTGTTGTCGCGGTAGATGTCCAGCTCGTCCGGATTTTCGAAATGCCGGTCGTCGTGGTTGGCCGAAGCGCTGACGATCAGAAGCTTCGAGCCCTTGGGAATGTCCACGTCGCCGATCCGCGTGTCGGCCATGGCAATCCTTCGCCAGGCGACGACCGAGCCCGAGTAGCGCAGGCATTCTTCGACCGTGTTCGGGATGAGTGAAGGGTTCTCGCAAACCTCCTCCCACACGTCACGATTCTCCAACAGCAGGCGGAACATGTTGGCCGAAGCGTGAGCCGTCGTTTCATGGGCCGCGACGATGCCGGCCATCATCATGGACTGCAGGTAGGAATCGGTGACGACATCCGGCAGTTCTTTCTGCCGGCGGATGCCATACTGCATCCATCCGTGGCCGGACGGGTCCTGGCGCATCTTGTCCAGCACTTTGCCGGCATACTGCCAGAACTTGCCGACCATTTCTGCGACGGCCACCTGCTCTTCGGGGGAGGGGCGGCCCCAGGTGTTGACGGTATGGGCGATGGAGTATTTCCGGAGAGTGTCCATGTCCTCTTCGGGCACGCCGAGGAAGTGCAGCGCCACCGTGAGGGGAATTTCCCACAGCATTTCGTCGACAAGATCGGCTCTACCGCTGTCGATGATGCGGTCAACATATTCGCGCGTTAGCTGCCGGACCATCGGTTCGTGATGAGCCAGCTCCTCCAACGCGAAGGAGTGCATGAGTGCGCGCCGCCGCTCCATATGCGCTGGTTCGTCCTCGTTCACGAGGGTTCGATTCATACCATAGTTGTAGCGCCTCAGGGTGTCCTGGGCGGCCTGCGAGACTGGGGTGATTTTCTCCAGCGCAATGGACGGCGAGAAGACCTGATTGTCGCGGAAGATCGCCTTCACGTCGTCGTAGCGGCTGATGACCCAATAGTCGAGCTTCGGACTGTAGAAGACCGGCTCTTGCTCGCGCGACCACCGCAAGGCTTCCTGCCCTGAGAAACAGCAAAATCTGTGGCTCGTGAAATTCCAGTGCCGGGACGTGCGGTGTCGCTGCTGCGAAAATGCGTCATCTCGGTGATCTCCTACCGTGCGGCTCCAGCTTGCAATTTACGAATAGTGCACATTATTGTGCGTAGTGTGAGCATATAGGGTGTTGCTTGGATCGACAAGAGACGGTGAAGTTGGGAACATGGCTCTAGGGAAGATTAAAGGAGAGTGATGACACAGCGAGCGCTGACCAAGCCGGGCCGACCGCCAAAGGCAGAGAGAGCCGGCTTGAAGACGAATCTCCTGCAGACCCTCGATCGGGGCATTCAGGCGCTGCAGATCATTGCTCAACAGGCGAATGGGATCACCATCGCTGACTTGGCCTCACGGCTCGATATTCACCGGGCCATCGTCTATCGCCTCATTTCGACACTGGAGACGCATGCCCTGGTCTCGCGCACGCCGGAGGGGCAGATCTTTCTGGGTGGGGGCATTCTGGTACTGGCCTCCCGTTTCGAGCCGCATCTGCGCTCCTTCGCCCAGCCTATGCTGCATCGGCTTGCAGAGGAAACACGGGCAACAGCCTTCATCTCACAGGCGCAAGGGGATGAATGCGTGGTCATCATGGTGGCAGAGCCAGAGGAAGGTTTGCTCCGTGTCGGCTACCGGGTGGGCAGTCGCCATCCGCTGACGCTCGGGGCTGCCGGCATTGCTATTCTGGCGGGCCGACCGGAACACGCCAACGATCCGGAGGAGATCCGCCAGGCGCGGCGGGACGGGTTCAGCCTGACACGGGGCCAGCTCCAGCGCGGCGCTGTGGGCGTCGCTAGCCCTCTTCATGGGCCAGGTCAGCTTCGCACGGCTTTCGACGCTTGCATCGGCGTCGTGGCCATGGACGACCTGGACACCGCAACTGCCATTGCCGCCGTTAAGGCTGCCGCGCGGAATCTTGCTGCATTGATGCGGCCTTGATGCTCCTAATTTCCAAACTATCTGCAATGCAGAGTCAAACAGGATCATCATGCCCGGTAGCCACCCGGAGCTGGCTCTGGCACCAACCTGCCGCATGCCCGTCTCGCTGCCCAGGATCAAGCTTGGAGTTCTGGGCCCTGATCGCTATCCTATTTGGCGTCATCCGAATTGGCTTCCATGCTACAAATGTTCTCCTGATCAAGAATTACACAATCGAGGCTGCCCCTAATCTTTAAGACAGGGGAGATAGGGTACTGATGATTAGCGAGTCATTCTTTGACCACGTTCTTGTTCACCTTGGCCTCGAACCTGGCCCGGCGTTACCGCCTTGAACATTGAAAGGATCATTGTGACTCGGACGCAAGAAAGACGCGGCAATCCCAACCGCTTTTTGATCGCCGGCATCGCTATCGCTGCCGTCGCAGGGTGGGGCGCCTACGCCTATTCGGCTCTCTCATCCGCACAGCTTGAACAACAGCTGAACGGACAAACGGCGGCACTTCAGGATTATCAGGCGCAGTTTCTGTCGCAGCGCCGGAGAGCAGAGGAGGGAGCACGCGAGATCACGAGCTTGCATGAGCAACTCGTGTCAGCAAGAAGCGAAATCGGGCGCCTCACCACGAGGCACAAGGAAGCCGAAGCAGGCCTCGCGGCGGCACAGGAACAGCTGGTATCGCTCCAGAAGCTCCATGCGCCTCCGGCCCTTGGAAGTGCGCCAGCCCTGCGCGGCATTACGCCAAGGCCCACAAAGCAGGATGTCCTTGCTGCCCAGGAGGCTCTCACGCAGCTCGGATTTGGGAACCTCGAAGCTGACGGGGTTATGGGGCCGACCACGAAGCAAGCCATTGAAGAGTACCAGCGCGTGGTTGGACTGACCGTCACTGGCGAACTTCATGGTCTGACGCTGCAATCACTGATGAGATCGGCAAAAGTCGTGGCCGCACAGGGTGAGCGGGTCGAGTAGCTTCCGCAATCGAGGATAGCCGCAGAGGCATGACGAGGGTTCTGAAGAGCTCCTGGACGCGTGGCGCCAATATCATGCTCACACTTTCGTGAACTCGCAGTAAGCCCTTGCGCACTCTGCCGGAACTTTGGCCGGCTGCGATCGCACCTGTGGCTAGCGCGACGCGGTTAACTCTCAGGTAACCTCGCCTTGAAAGGTTGCGGGCTCCACAACCCCCAAGGCGAGTATCCTGTAGATGAAGGCTATAAGCACGGCTGTCGTGATCATCGTTCTCTCGAGCACCTGTGCTCTTGCACAGGCACCGCGAATGATCGGATCGATGGACAGCTGGAGCGCCTGGAAGGTCTACGAGAACAAGGCGGCAATCTGTTATGTTTACTCCGACGCTTTATCAAAGAAGCCGGAGCACCTCGATCATGGACGCGTGAGCCTGTTCGTCCGCCGGCTCAGGAGCAGCAAGATTCGCACCGAGGCCAGTCTCCAGGTCGGTTACGAGTTCGCGCCAACGGCGATCCGCATCGCGGTAGACGGCAAACGCTTCACCATGATCCCGCGCGGCAGCTATGCCTGGCTGCGTCGCACCGAGCGCGAGGCCGAGTTCGCTCGTGCCCTCGAGAAGGGACGCATGGCGACCATTGAAGCAACCTCACGGCGTGGCAACAGGACGAGTTACAGCTTCCCTCTCAAGGGCTTCACCGCTGTCATGAAAAAGGCTCGTCAGGGATGCCGGTGAGCATGTTCGCTGCTGGATTGCGGATAGCTCCAATCATTCTCTTCTGCTCGTGGGGCGCTGCGGTTCAGGATGCCTATGCCGGAGGCGGCGTTGCCACCCAACCGATGCTTCCGCGCTTTGCATCGCTCAAGTGGGAGAAGACGAATGTGCGGGTTGGGCCCGGCACGCAATATCCGATCCGCTGGATCTATCAACGGCAGGGACTGCCCGTCGAGACCATTGCGGAATTCGGCAACTGGCGCCGCATCAGTGGCAGCGACAGTTCTGACGGCTGGGTCCACGCGGCACTCCTCTCGGCAAGGAGAACGGCTCTCGCTGCCCCATGGAGTGCTATCAGTATCAATCTGCGGGCACGCCCGAGTGATCGAGCCGCTGTCGTTGCACGGCTTCAGCCACGGGTTCTCACACATGTGAAGCGCTGCGACCGTACATGGTGTGCGGTGGATGTACCGGAGCACGACCTGCAGGGCTACGTCCAGCAGGTAAAGCTCTGGGGTGTCTACCCGGATGAGCTTGTCCGACGCGCCCGGCGACAATTGTTCAATCCCATAAAGAGGACCGAATGACTTCGCCAGCACGATCTACGCTCCGCAACGGGTGACGCTTCGACTGCGTCCCGACGATAATCCCGTCCCTGTCCGCCAGCACTGAGGATCAGGGACGATTCAACCCTCTAAACATCCTGAGAGGAGCTGCTGATGCCAAACGATCTGGAGCCCCGTCCTGCGAACCGTCTCGCGCTGCCTATCGTATTGGCTCTCATCGCCGTTGTCGGATGGGGGCTGCTATTCCTGTCGCGGCGCTCGGCGGCCGAATTCGAGGAGCATCTGCGCGGTCAGGTCGCCAGCCTGCATCAGAGGCAGATGGAACTGCTCAACGAGCGCACCCAGCGGGAGGCCGCTATTGGTACCATCGAGAAGCTCAGATCAGATGTGGCTGCACTGCGCCAGGAGCAGGAGAGTTTGAAGCAGGCCCGCAACCAACTCCAGACTGACCTCAGCCATCTTCGAGAGGAGAAGGCCACAGCCGGGAACCATTCAAGGCAGATCCGGGCTCCCAGTTGAGCAGCTGCCTCGCCGGCAGCCCGGGAGTTAGGGGCTGATCACGCAAGCATCGTCACAGCACAGAAGACACTGGCCAAACTCGGCTATGGCCCTCTCTCGGCCGATGG
>JAJFBI010000248.1 GCA_020697385.1 Microvirga sp.
CCCTCGTGAAGGATCGCCGGCACCTTGCCCATCGGATTGATGGCCCGGTAGCCGGAGGCTTTCATGTCAGGTCCGAAGCCCAGAATCTCCGTACGATAGACGCAGCCCGTTTCCTCCAGCATCCAGCGTACAATACGGCCGCGCGACATGGGATTCGTGAAGAAGATCAGGTCATCAGCCATGGAGAGCCCCTCGTTGTCGCTTTGAGCTGATTGTGCCTCAGTCTAAGGGCCAAGCATAGTCGCCACCAATCCGAGGAAGAGATTGTGTGGTTGTATAATACCACCTATGTGGCATCATATTACCTTAGTGATTTAAGTAATTGTAATATCATGGTTTTTACATGCCGGAAGTACGCTTGTTTCCGGTTGACTTCGATATCTGAAAACATTAAACAACCTTCACTCGCCGCCGCACCTCGCGGCGGTTTGTCGTTTTCAGAACCTGAGCCATATGGCTCCAACGGGAAACAGCGCAATGAAGACTACGACTTCGCTGAAGCCCGCCGATGTCGAGAAGAAGTGGGTTGTGATCGACGCAGAGGGCCTCGTTGTAGGCCGTCTCGCTTCGGTCGTTGCCATGCGTCTGCGTGGCAAGCACAAGGCCAGCTACACGCCCCACGTCGACTGCGGCGACAATGTTATCGTCATCAATGCCGACAAGGTGGTCTTCACCGGCCGCAAGCGCGAGCAGAAGGTGTATTACCATCACACCGGTTATCCGGGTGGCATCAAGGAACGCACCGCCAAGTTCATTCTCGACGGCCGCTTCCCTGAGCGCGTGGTCGAGAAGGCTGTGGAGCGCATGCTCCCCCGCGGTCCGCTCTTCCGTCAGATCCTGAGCAACCTGCGCGTCTACAAGGGCGCCGAGCATCCGCATACGGCTCAGCAGCCGGAGACGCTGGATGTGGGTGCTCTCAACAGCAAGAACGTGAGAGCTTAATCATGGCGACCCTTCAGTCTCTCGCCGATCTCGGCACCAATGCCCAGGCCGCCGCTCCGGAAGCTCCGAAGCACGTCCAGAAGCTCGACTCGCTCGGCCGCGCCTATGCCACCGGCAAGCGCAAGGACGCGGTTGCCCGCGTGTGGATCAAGCCCGGCTCCGGCAAGATCGTGATCAACGGCCGTACGGCCGAGGTTTACTTCGCCCGTCCGGTGCTGCGCATGATCCTCGCTCAGCCCCTGCAGATCGCCCAGCGCGAAGGCCAGTACGACATCACCGTCAACGTTGACGGCGGCGGTCTCTCCGGCCAGGCCGGCGCGGTCCGTCACGGCCTCGCCAAGGCGCTGACCTACTATGAGCCGGAGCTTCGCGGCCCGCTCAAGAAGGAAGGCTTCCTGACCCGCGATCCGCGCGTCGTCGAGCGTAAGAAGTACGGCAAGAAGAAGGCCCGCCGCAGCTTCCAGTTCTCGAAGCGCTAAGGCTCCTTCGGCCAGACATTTCGGAAAGGGCGGCTCTCGGGCCGCCCTTTTTGTTTGCCCTTATTGCTCCGCTTGTTGACAGCGCGGGGCTTCAACCCCATACAAATAGCATGAACCAGAGCTTCTACAGCGTCCGACGCCGAATTATAGCCGCCCCGGCGCGCGTGCGATGACGGCTGCCTGAAGCCTGACCGCAAGCCGCGCCGATGCGCGGCTTTTTTGTTTTCCAAGAACCATATCGGGACTACGGCTTTGCCTATGAACGGGCGGCCACAGGTGAAAACGGATCGATCATGACCACTACAGCTCAAAGCTCAGCGGATCTCGGCCTCAAGACGAAGACAGTCTTCATCGACGGGGAGGCGGGCACCACCGGCCTCGGGATCCGGGATCGTCTCCAGAGCGTTCCAGGCGTCGCGATCCGCAGCATCGATCCGGAGCGGCGCAAGGACCCGGCCGCCAAGCGCGAGATCCTGGCCGAGGTCGATCTCGTGGTGCTGTGCCTGCATGACGATGCCGCTCGGGAAACCGTGAGCCTCGTGGATGGCCTGAGAGGTCACAGGCCAAGGATTCTCGATGCCAGCACGGCGCATCGGGTGAGCCCCGGCTGGGCCTATGGCTTTGCCGAGCTCGATTCCGCCCAGCGGGAGGCAGTCGCCAAGGCCGACCGGGTGGCCAATCCCGGCTGCTACCCCACCGGTGCCATTGCGCTCATCCGGCCTCTCGTGGATGCGGGCCTCGTCCCGGCCGATTACCCGATCAGCGTGAATGCGGTGAGCGGCTACAGCGGCGGCGGGCGCTCGATGATCGAATCCTACGAGGCCGGCACGGCGCCTTCCTTCGAGCTCTACGGTCTCGGCTTCGAGCATAAGCACGTGCCCGAGCTGCAGAAGTATACCGGCTTGACCCGGCGGCCGATCTTCATTCCGTCCGTGGGCAATTTCCGGCAGGGCATGCTGGTGAGCGTGCCGCTCCATCTCGACATGCTTCCCGGCAAGCCGAAGGCCGCGGATCTCGAGGCGGCTCTCCTGGAGCACTATAAGGCTGGCGGCCTCGTCAGCGTGGTGCCGACGATCAGGGACGGTAAAAAGATCGAGCGGCTTGAGCCGGAAGCTCTCAATGATACGGATCAGCTGGAACTCTTCGTTTTCCAGCATGACAGCTACAACCACGCACTTTTGGTCGCCCGTCTCGACAACCTCGGAAAGGGAGCCTCGGGCGCTGCGGTGCAGAATATTCAGCTCATGCTGGGGCTGATCTGAGAAATCCCGCTCCTGCCCGTCATCACCGGCCTTGTGCCTCGCTCACCAAGGGCGCAGTGCCTTCCAAAAAGGAATGGCCGTCCCCGGGTCAAGTCCGGGGACAGCCATGACGTGCAGAAGCGTTTTTCTTGCTGGAGCTAGAGCATCGAACACAAAAGTGAGAACCTGTTGTGTGTGAAGAGATGCTCCAAACCAATAGCTTGAACTGTCGGACGTGGATTCGATTTCACGTCCGACGGTTTTAATGCCCCTTCCAGCTCTTGCCGGAATCCATCGCATTCACCTCGAACGCAACGACGCGCTGGCGCTGTTCGCCGAGCCCCTCGATGCCGAGCGACACTTCATCGCCAGCCTTGAGAAAGCGTGGGGGCTTCAGGGCCATGCCGACGCCCGGAGGGGTGCCGGTGGTGATGACGTCGCCGGGCTCCAGGATCATGAAGTGCGAGACGTAAGAGACGATCTGCGCCACGTTGAAGATCATGGTTTTGGTCGAGCCGTTCTGCATGCGCTCGCCGTTCACATCGAGCCACATGGATAGGTTCTGTGGGTTCGGAATCTCATCCTTGGTCACCAGCCAGGGGCCCAAGGGGCCAAAGGTCGGGCAGCCCTTACCCTTGGTCCAGGTTCCGCCGCGCTCGATCTGAAACTCACGCTCGGAGACGTCGTTGCAAACGCAGTAGCCCGCGACGAACTCGAGCGCCTCGTTGGCGCCCACATAGGACGCACGCTCACCGATCACGATGGCGAGTTCCACCTCCCAATCGGTCTTCTGAGATCCGCGCGGGATGATCACGTCGTCGTTGGGCCCGACGATGCAGGAGGGCGCCTTGTTGAAGACGATGGGCTCCGCCGGGATCGCCGCGCCTGTCTCGGCAGCATGGTCGGCGTAGTTCAGGCCGATGGCGATGAAGTTGCGGACTTGGCCTACGCAGGCGCCGAGGCGTTGGCCCGACGGTGCCGCCGGAAGGGTGGAGGGGTCGGCCTGACGGATGCGGTTCAAGGTCTCCGAGGACAATGTCGCTCCGGTGATGTCGGGAATAAGACCCGACAGGTCGCGAACCTGTCCCTGGGCATCCACCAACCCGGGCTTCTCCTGTCCCGCTTCCCCAATTCTCACCAGCTTCATCAATAACTCCTCTCGTTGCGGCATGTGCATAATTGGTGCGGACGCATTCCGCTACAATGCACTTCTCGGCGTAAACATGTTGCTGTTTTACCACGAGCGCGTACAAAGCGCGCAATTCACCCTATCCTCGGCGGCGCCAGAAAACAGCCGGACAATAGCTGCCAATACATTCGTTTATATGTGAACGATTGTTCCATACTTTCAATTATTGCAAGTCATGTGGTGTAAATCGAAGTAATCATGCTTTGTTATACGCAGGATTTATAAAATCTTAACCGCCTGCTTTGGCCTCACAATCAGATTGCGGCAAAATTTAAGCATTGGCAGATTGTGCCCAAGGCGAGATTCGTCCGCACAAGAAGCAAATGGGCAGGAAAATTCCATGAGTCATCTCTCTCGTACTTTGACCCTGGCTGCAGTCTCTCTCGCAGCGCTCGTCGCCGCGCAGGGCGGTGCTCAGGCCGGCGCTTTCGGCATTCGCGAGCAGAGCGCCGCGTCTCAGGGACTTTCGTTCGCCGGCGCTGCGTCCGGTTCGGGCTATCTGTCTTCGATGTTCTGGAACCCGGCCGTCATCACGATGATGCCGGGCTGGAACACCGAGGCGAGCCTGTCGCTCATCGTTCCGCGCGTGGACATCAACCCGCTTCCGTCCGTTCCCACCTTCGCGTTCGGCGGTTCGGGCGACATCGGCCAGGACGCCATCGTTCCGACGAGCTACAATTCCTTCCAGATCAACGACATGCTCTGGGTCGGTCTGTCCACCACTTCGCCCTACGGGCTTGTCACCGATCCGCGTGACAACTGGGCCGGTCAGGTCTATTCGCGCTCGTCCAAGGTCTTCTCCCTGAACGCCAACCCGGTTCTCGGCATCAAGGTGAACAACTGGCTGTCGGTTGCAGCCGGTCCGTCCCTCCAGTACTTCGACATCCGCCTGAAGCGCGCTGCTGCCGTGACGCCCGGCGCCCCGACCGTCACCCTCGACGGTGACGACATCGGCTTCGGTTTCACCGCCGGTGTGACCCTGACGCCGTTCGCAGGCACCTCGATCGGCATCGGCTACCGCTCGCGGATCGATCACGAGCTCGAGGGAACGGTCACATCCCCTCTGGCTCGCATTCCAATCAGCTCCGACCTGACCACGCCTGACCAGCTTACCATCGGCATCTCGCAGGCCATCACACCGGCCCTGACCGTGCATGCCGGTTTCGAGTGGACCAACTGGAGCGTGCTCGAGACGCCTCTCGTCACCGGCCCCGGCGGCGTGGTCGTGACCGATCTTCCGCTCAACTACGACGATGGCTACTTCTACTCCCTCGGCTTCGACTACAAGTACAGCAACCAGCTGACTCTGCGCGCCGGTGTGGCTTACGAAGAATCCCCGATCGATACGGAAGTCCGCTCAACCCGCCTGCCCGACAACGACCGCATCTGGGCCTCGGTCGGCGCCACCTATCAATGGAACGAGAAGCTTTCCTTCGATATCGCCTATACCCACATCTTCACGAAGGAGACGGACATCCGCATCCTTCCGGGCCAGCAGGATTTCGAAGGCCTGC
>JAJFBI010000249.1 GCA_020697385.1 Microvirga sp.
CGCACCGCTGGTCTTCATCCTCTGGGCGGCGGTGGCGGCGGCGCTGCTGTTCTGGGGCCGCGGCCCCTTCTGCGGCTGGCTCTGTCCCTTTGGGGCGCTTCAGGAGCTCACCAACAACATTGCGCAATGGCTTAAGGTGCCGCAAATCACCGTGCCGTGGGGCCTGCACGAGCGCCTCTGGCCGATCAAGTACGTCATCTTCCTCGGCCTGTTCGGCCTGTCGTTCTACTCCGTCGCGCTGGCCGAGGTCTTCGCCGAGGTGGAGCCGTTCAAGACCGCCATCATCCTGAAGTTCGTCCGTGACTGGCCCTTCGTCATCTATGCCCTGACACTGCTGGCTGCGGGCTTGTTCATCGAGCGTTTCTTCTGCCGCTATCTCTGCCCCTTGGGCGCAGCGCTGGCGATCCCCGGCAAGATCCGGATGTTCGAGTGGCTCAAGCGCTGGCCCGAATGCGGCTCGCCCTGCCAGCGCTGCGCCAAGGAATGCCCGGTCCAGTCGATTCACCCCGAGGGCTTCATCAACGTCAACGAGTGCATCTACTGCATGCACTGCCAGGAGCTGTACCACGACGACCAGCGCTGCCCGCACATGATCCAGGTCCGCCTCAAGCGCGAGAAACGTGAGGCACTTTCCTCCCCGTCTATGCGCCAGATCAAAGACGGGAGCAACGGGCCTGCTAAACCGATCATCACCCACAAAGGCAAAGTCGTCGGAATGCCCACTGACGAGCCGACCACCGCCGATGTCCCGACCTCCGCCTCATGAGCAAGAAGGAGCCTCACATGTCACAGGAAGAAAACAAAAACGGTCTCAGCAGACGCCAATTGCTCGGAACCACCGCCGCGGTAGCGGCCGCCGGAGCGACAGGCGTGGCGGGAGGTATCTCCCTGAAGGATGCCGGGCTGATTACGCCGGCCGAGGCGCAGACGGCTCCCGGAGCGCCCGCGGCGCGTCCAGCCGTCGCCAATAAGTACGAGGTCAAGCCGGGCGAGCTCGATGAATACTACGTGTTCTTCTCCAGCGGACAGACTGGCGAGGTTCGCATCGTTGGCCTGCCGTCTATGCGCGAACTGATGCGCATCCCCGTATTCAACCGTGACAGTGCCACAGGCTGGGGGCAGACCGACCAGAGCCGCAAGATCCTTACAGAGGGACTGACACCCCAGAGCGTCGAGTACCTGAAGGACAAGGGCGGGGTCTACACCGCGGGCGACCTGCACCACCCGCACCTTTCCTTCACGGACGGCACTTATGATGGCCGCTATCTGTTCGTGAATGACAAGCTGAACACCCGCGTTGCCCGCATTCGGCTCGACGTGATGAAATGCGACAAGATCATTCAGTTGCCCAACCAGCACACGGTGCACGGCCTGCGCGTGCAGAAGTACCCGCGAACGGGCTACGTGTTCTGCAACGGCGAGGACCGGGTGCCGATCCCGAACGACGGCAAGATCCTCGATGATCCGAAGCAGTACTCGTCGATCTACACCGCGGTCGACGGTGACACCATGAAGGTCGCTTGGCAGATCAGGGTCGACGGCAACCTCGACAACACCGATGCGGACTACCAGGGCAAGTACTCGTTCGCCACCTGCTACAACTCGGAAGAGGGCGTCACGCTCGCCGAGATGATGGCCAAGGAGCAGGACTGGGTCGTCATCTTCAATCTCAAGCGGATTGAGGAGGCGGTGAAATCTGGCAAGGCCGAGATGATCGGCGGCGTGCCGGTTCTCGACGGACGCAAGGGCTCCCCGTACACCCGCTACGTCCCTGTGGCCAACAGCCCGCATGGCATCAACACCGCGCCCGACGGCATCCACTTCGTGGTGAACGGAAAGCTGTCGCCGACCGTCTCGGTCTTCGATGTGCGCAAGCTCGACGACCTGTTCGAGGACAAGATCCAACCGCGCGACGTGATCGTCGCAGAGCCGGAACTGGGCCTCGGACCGTTGCACACCGCCTATGACGGCAAGGGCAATGCCTACACCACCCTGTTCCTCGACAGCCAGGTGGTGAAGTGGAACATCGATATGGCGATACGGGCGTTCAAGGGCGAGAAGGTCAATCCGGTCATCCAGAAGCTCGACGTGCACTACCAGCCGGGCCACAACCACACCTCCATGGGCCAGACCAAGGAGGCCGACGGCAAGTGGCTCATCTCGCTGAACAAGTTCTCGAAGGACCGTTATCTCAATGTGGGTCCCTTGAAGCCCGAGAATGACCAGCTGATCGACATCTCCGGCGACCGGATGGTACTGGTGCACGACAGCCCGAGCTACGCCGAGCCGCACGACGCCACCATCGTCCACCGTTCGAAAATCAACCCGATCCATGCCTGGAAGCGCGACGATCCGTTCTTCGCTGATGCGGTGCAGCAGGCCAAGGCGGACGGGGTGACCTTAGAGGCCGACTCGAAGGTGGTGCGTGACGGCAACAAGGTGCGGGTCTACATGACCTCGGCCGCACCGGCCTTTGGACTGGAGAGCTTCCAGGTCAAGCAGGGAGACCAGGTAACGGTATTCGTGACCAACGTCGACGACGTCGAGGACCTGACCCACGGCTTCGCCGTCGTGAATTACGGCATCAACATGGAGGTAGCACCCCAGGCGACCGCGTCCGTCACGTTCACGGCGGACCGGCCCGGCGTGTACTGGTACTTCTGCTCCTGGTTCTGCCATGCGATGCACATGGAGATGAAGGGCCGCATGTTCGTCGAGCCGCAGGCGACCTGACGACATGAGGGAAACTCGTACCATGGTACGCTCGGGGCTGGCGGCGATCTTCGCCGCCAGCCTTGCCCTGCCCGCCTGGGCGGAAACATTGGTTGTCGCTCCTGGCGAAGGCTCGCTTCAGGACATCCTGGACCGTGCTGCCGACGGCGACATCGTGCGGTTCAGGACTGGTGAGCACCGCGGCCCGATCCGGATCGCGCGCAAGGTGACGGTCGAGGGTGAGCCAGGAGCGATCCTCGTCGGACCTGGCAAGGGAAGCGTCGTCACCGTGTCCGCTCCGGGAGCGGTCGTGCGCGGGCTGACCATTCGCGGCTCGGGCACGGACCTGGAGAAAATGGACGCTGGAATCTTCGTCGAGAAGACCGCCTCGGGCGCACTGATCGAGGGAAACCGGGCCGAGGGAAATCTCTACGGCATCTACCTGCACGGAGCGGAAAATTCCATCGCGCGCGGCAACACCATCATCGGAATTCAGGATGGCCGCCTGAACGAGGCCGGCAACGGCATCTCAGTATGGAACGCAACAGGCGCCAAGGTCCTCGACAACGAGGTACGGTTCGGGCGCGATGGCATCTACGTCATCACCAGCAGGCGCAACGTGTTCTCGGGCAACCGCTTCCGCGACCTGCGCTTCGCAATCCACTACATGTACACCAACGACAGCGAGATTACCGACAACGTGTCAATCAACAACGCAGTCGGCTTCGCAATGATGTTTTCGAGCCGGCTGAAGATCAGCGGGAACGTCTCGGACGGGGACCGCGACCACGGCTTCCTGTTCAACTACGCGAACGGCTCCCAGATCACGGGCAACACCGTGCTGGGGCGCCTCCAGCCTGCCGAACGCTGGACCAGCGCCGGCACGCGCGGCAAGGACGACAAGGAGCACGGTCTTCCGGCGCCGGATGCCGCTGAGCTGGCGCCGAGCGCCGATGCGCGCCCCGGCCCCACTAAGTGCGTGTTCATCTACAACGCCAATCAGAACAAGTTCCGCGACAACTGGTTCGAGGGCTGCGAGATCGGCATTCACTTCACCGCCGGGTCCGAGCGCAACGACATGGTCGGCAACGCCTTCATCAGGAACCGCAACCAAGTGAAGTACGTGAGCACGCGCTATCTCGACTGGTCCAAAGACGGGCGCGGCAACTACTGGAGCGACAACCCGGCCTTCGACCTGAACGGCGACGGGCTGGGCGACAGCGCCTACCGTCCCAACGACCTCGTCGACAAGGTGCTCTGGACCGCACCGCAGGCCAAGGTGCTGATGAACAGCCCCGCCGTGCAGGTGATCCGCTGGGCGCAGGCCCAGTTCCCCGCCCTGCTGCCGGGCGGCGTGGTCGACAGCAAGCCCCTCATGGCTCCGCCCACGCGTCCAAAGAGGTCCGCGGAAGGAAGCCGGCCATGACAGGAACGGTGGAAATCCGCAACGTCGTGAAGCGCTTCGGCAAGGTCGAGGCCGTGCGTGATGTTTCCTTCAGCCTGCGCGAAGGCGAGACAGTGGCGCTCGTCGGCCACAACGGCGCCGGCAAGACCACGCTGATGAAGCTCATGCTGGGCCTCATCCGACCCACCAGCGGCAGCATCGCGGTGCTGGGCGACGACCCGGCCGCCGGAGAATTCGAAGCCCGCCGCAGACTGGGTTACCTGCCGGAAAACGTCTCCTTCAACGCTGCCCTCACCGGGCAGGAGACGCTGGCGTTCTATGCCCGCCTCAAGCGCGAGCCCGCGAGGTCCGTTGCGCCGCTCCTCGAGCGGGTCGGCCTCACCCATGCCGCCGGCCGGCGGGTCGGCACCTATTCCAAGGGCATGCGCCAGCGCCTCGGCCTCGCCCAGGCGCTGCTCGGCGAGCCGCGGGTCTTGCTGCTCGACGAGCCGACCACCGGGCTCGACCCGGCGTTGCGCCACAGCTTCTACGAGATTGTCGAGGAGTTGCGCGGACGCGGCGCGACGGTTCTGCTGTCGTCGCACGCACTGACGGAGCTGGAGGAACGCGCGGGGCGCGTCATCATCATGAACCGCGGGATCAAGGTGGCGGACGGCACACTCGACGAGTTGCGCCACATCGCCCGCCTGCCGACCCGCATCCGCCTGAAGGTCACGGATGCTGGACTGGCCAATGTTCCGAACTGGTTGGGCTCGGACACCCATTGGCGCCGGATCAACGGCCACATGGTGGAAATCGACGCCGCGCCGGACAGGAAGATCGAGGTGCTGCGGCGGGCAACCGACGAAGGTGCGCCTGTCGAGGATCTCGACGTGATCCCGCCGACCCTCGACGAGCTGTATGCTCACTTCCTTCTGTCGCAGGAGGCTGCGCGATGAGAAACATCCTGATCGTCGCGCGCAAGGAAATTCAGGAAGGCCTGCGCAATCGCTGGGTCCTCGCCACAACCCTTCTGCTGGCGGGCCTTGCGCTTTCGCTCACGTTCCTCGGCAGCGCCCCCACCGGCACCGTCGGGGTCCGTGCCCTCGACGTGGTGATCGTGAGCCTGTCCAGCCTCACGATCTTCCTGCTGCCGCTGATTGCGCTGTTGATCTCGCATGATGCCATCGTCGGCGAAATGGAGCGCGGCACCATGCTGCTCCTCCTGAGCTATCCGGTCGCGCGTTGGCAGGTGCTGCTCGGCAAGTT
>JAJFBI010000250.1 GCA_020697385.1 Microvirga sp.
GCTTCTAGCCAGTTTGAGCGATCCGGTTAACCAGCCGCTAACCATTCACATCGCACCGTCGCCCGGCAGGTCACGGCCTGATCGCCAGTCGGTCACCGGCTCCTGCGGTGCCCTGCGATAGCGGTCGAGGCAGCTCACCTATGCGGCCTTGGCCGAGCGCCTGAAGGTCAGCCCGGAGGCCGCCCGGGCACTGGCTAAGCGTTACCGCTGGCCGCGCTCCCGCGCCAATGACGGCAAGACCCTCGTGTCGGTCGACCTCGCGGATACAAAATTGGCCGCCGACGGCGCCGCGTGCCATAACCCGGGGCATGGCTCGCACGCCTCAACAGCCGCCGTCCGCCGAGAGCGATCCGCGTGGGCTGAGCTCGGAGAATAGGCCTCCGACGGAAGCGATACCGGGCGGTGGCGGAAGCCTTGGGCGTGGCAGCCTCTATGGGAATAGTCCGCGACTGCCACCTCCTTCGCCTGTGCCTGCGCCGGCTCGAAGCCAATCGAGAAGGCATTGGCGGGTCCCGCCCGGGGCTTCTTAGGACTGGGGGAATAGCCCCCGCCGCAACAATCACCCCGCCCCCCGCCACGGCCACCAGGAGCGGGGGAGACGAATCACGGTCGGAACGGACACGGCCGGCAAGGAACCGCTTTGAGCCCGACAAATCAAGGGGTGCCGTTCCCCAATGGGGTCAAGGGGCTCTGTTCTCCAATGGGGAACGAGGGGAACGGCGTTCCCCTCCGTTTTTGCAGCCTGCGGGACGGCCTAGCCCTCCTGCCTCAATCATGTCAGCCCCTTCCTGTTAGAATAAGACCATCCCGAGCGCGCCTATGTGACGAGCCCCTTTCGTCCCCTCACAAGGCAAAATTGTTGAGTCTTACGGAGGAAGAGACGGCGGAGAGCGTCTACGAGGTTGTTGAACTGATCGGAACGAGCGCAAGACTAAGCTTTGATTTGCATCAACCCATTGGACGTCCGGCGGACGTACGGTACCGCCCTTCGGTTAGGGAACCACAGGAACTAATGGCGCACTCCTTCGCAAGCTAAGCCGGGCTCGCGGTCTAAGCCGCAGACTGTCCACTAAGGTGTTTTGCCAAAAACGCGTCCACTGGGCGAATGGAGGATGTCGTGATGTTATATTCTAAGAAACGAATTGTACAGTTTGTCCTGGCCTCCATCTTCGCGGTTTCGTCTTGTCTGGGAAACACGAGTAAGTCGACAGCGCAGTCGCTGCCGACGCCGACCTGCGCATGGCCCCTCTTGTGGACACCCGTCGGGCTCGGCAACTGGATATTCCCGGATACCGCCTATCGGTTGTGGTACATTCCGATTGATCGGGAATGGCATAAGCTGACGATCACCGGCACCTATCCCGCGGCCCGCTTTTTCTCGCTTGCTGTCTATGACAACGCGCCGGTCGCCACCGCACTGTCGGATCACCTGTTCGATGCACAGATAGCGCCCAACCCGGGTAGCACCAATCCATTCGCTTCGAAAGCGAACGCGCCGGATGAGCCGCGAACCTATACCGTCACCGTGACCCGAAACCAGGCCGCGGGCCACAACGCCCTGCGCCTGAACGCCGAGACGGGCTGGTTGCTTTACCGCGTCTACCTCCCGAACGCTGGCGCGGGCGGTATGGGCGGCGTGCCCCTGCCCGCTATCGCCATCACGAACTCGCGCGGTGAGACGTTCCCCTTGCCCGCGTGCGCGTATGTCAATCGGCGGTCGGAACTCATGGTCGTACAGTCACGGATCGTGCCGGAACTCATGGACACCCCACCGCGCACGCCGCCCGTTCCAGACCGCATCTGGTTCGGCCCGCTCCGCAACCCGCCGGTGCGGCTTCTGCCGAACCCTGACAACAAGTACATGGTGTCGTTCTTCATGTCTGAGGATCAGCCAGCCCGCATCATTGTTATACGCGTAAAGATGCCGGGGTTTCCTGACACATTCCGTGGTGCACCAGTCTCACAGCCTGCGCCTGGTTTCGAGTCGATTCAGTTGCGTTACTGGACCATGTGCGTCGGCGAAGTCGTCTCGCCCTTGCCGTTGACGCAATGTGCGGTTGACGCGACGACTCCGCTCGATGCGGAGGGATTCGCCACCATCGTAATTTCAGGCGATGTCATGCGGCCTCACTGGCTGTCGCCAGATGTCGTCTGGCTGCCGTATGGCGACGGTCAGATGGTTCCGAAGACGATCTTCCTGCGCTACCTGCTGCCATCATCGGACTTCCCGCATTCGATCCAGCAGGCCGTAGCACGGGGCTGCGGCGTTGATTACGACTTCCCGAACCCGCCGGGCCACGGATCGATTGCACAAGCCGGTCAATGCACGCTGGATGTGATGGGCGACTATTACCCGATTGCGGCGAGGTGCGACACCGACATCTTCGTCAGCAGGGGCTGGAAGACCTGTTTCAAGGAGGCTGGTATAGATTGAACCTTCTTGCGCCGAGCGGTTTCGCGCAAAACCGCTGTACGCGTGTGCGAATGCCGCTGAACGGCATTCCGCGACGTGAAGAGCGCTCGGTCAGACACCGGCGCAAGGCTCGATTCCCGACCTTCGCGGCACCTGGAAAGGTGAGAGTGAATCGGTTGTATTCGGTGCAGGGGCTCACCCGCATCATCGTAGCGGACCGCATGAGGGCGCGACGCGGTTCACCAGCCAAACATTCACAATGACTATCGACCAGCAAGAAGGACGCCGGTTCTCGGGCACGTTCGCGTCGGATCGTCATAGGGAGACGCTCCTTGGCGTGGTGTCGCGCAGCGGCACGATTTTTATCGTCGACGATGACGGTTATAACCTCGCAACGCTGCTTGCGCCGAACCGCTTGGAGATGTGTTATGTTCATTTATCAGCGGCGTCGCGGGTCGCGTCCTGCACAGAGTTCACAAAGCAATAGTCGAGTGGATAGCGGGCGCGATGCCCAACGCGACCGGCAGTTCCCAGGATCGTTAGCTCTTCGCCGATCGCACCAATCGGACTCTTTAGAAGAAATGTTCGGGGCAGGGCTCCGCAGATAGGCCACTTAAGGCTTCGCCGCCTTCGCATTGATTTGGATCATCTCGGCGATCCGCGCAGAATGTTCAATTCCAGCCGGATTTCCGAACAGCGGAAACGGCGTCCCCCGTTGTGAGCCCCACGCTCAGCGAGCAGGCTCGAAAAGCACTGGGCCTCGATCAAACCCGCAGCTCGGGCTCCTTCGTGATGCCCATGTGACAATCTCGCCTGCATCGCGCACGGCACGGCTATTAGCATTTCAGTCAGATCGAGTGATTTTCGGCAAGGACGCGATACACTTCGCGAGCACCCCAATGCTGCGGCAATCGCCGCCGGTCCCAACCCCGCCGCGTTCATGGATGTTTCCTTCAGATCGAGCCGCCGTTTGCCGCCGCGGTACACGCCATCCGCTTTGGCGCGCGCGATGCCCTCGCGTTGCCGCTCCTTGATGAAGCGTCGCTCCATCTGAGCGACCATCCCGAGCACGGTTAGCACGATGCGGCCCGCCTCGCCGCGGGTGGAAACGTGTGAGTCGAGCACGGTAACGAAGGCCTGCCGCTGATCGCATTCATGCATGATATTGAGCACATCACGCGTATCACGCCCGAGTCGGTCCAAGTGCGTGACCACCAGCTCATCGCCGGCGCGTAGAAATTGGATGGTTGTTTGGAGTTAGATTCGGCCATCGCGGCCTGACGAGGCATTGTCGACCGCTTCTTGCAATGAACTCTGTCCGCCTCGACACCAGGCGCCATTCGAGACTCTAGCGATCGGTAGGGGTGACTCTGCTGCGGGGCCGCTCCGTTTGCGTCAGTCGACCATTTGCCGTAATGACTGAATGGTCAGTCACTGTTGGGACGCGCTTGTGAATGTTCCAAGCAGAGTCGGCAAAACCGCTCCGTCCCACTCTCCCGCAAGCGTCGCGAAGGCGATCGCGCCCCGCCGTGCTCGCAGCGATGCGGAACGGCACGCGAAGGAGCGGGCGATCCTCGATGGGGCGCTCGAGGTGTTTGCCGAGAGCGGGTTCGCGGAGGCGCGGCTCGAGGACGTGGCCGCGCGGGCGGGCGTCGCAAAGGGCACAATCTATCTCTATTTTCCGTCGAAGCAGGCCCTGTTCGAGGCGCTAATCCGCACCGGCATCGCGGCGCCAATCGAAGCCGCGGGCGCGGGGATCGCCGGAGCCGATCTGCCTTTCGAGGCGATCGTGCGAGCGCTCTTCATGCGCATGCGCCGGCAGATCCTGGAGACACGGCGCAAGGAGATCATCCGCCTCGTCATCGCCGAGTCCGGCCGCTTCCCCGAGCTTACCCAGTTCTACTATCGCGAGGTGGTGGCGCGCGGCATGGCGCTTCTGCGCTCGGTCGCGGAGCGCGCGGCCGCGCGCGGCGAGCTTACCTCGGACGAGCTCGCGCGCTTTCCCCAACTCATCGTCGCCCCGGGGCTCGTCGCCTTCCTCTGGGCGACGCTCTTCGAGCGGTTCGAGAAACTCGACGCCGAGGCGCTGCTCGACACGCATCTCGCGCTGCTCATGCGGGCGCTGAAGGCGAAGCCATGAAGGCGCTGCGCGCCATCGTCGTTCTTCTCCTCGTCGGTGCGGCAGGCGCGGGCGCCTATTGGTGGCTGAGCGCCGAGGACGAGGGTTCGACGGCCTTCCAGGGCTATATGGAGGGCAACCTCGTCTACATGGCGCCGGAGGAGGGCGGGCGCATCGACAAGATGACGGTCGAGCCAGGCGACGAGGTGAAGGAAGGTCAGTCCCTGTTCGCGCTGGAATCCTCGGTGCAGATCGCGCAGCGCAACGAAGCGGAGGCGCGGCTGCGCCAGGCCGAGGCCCAGCTTGCGAACCTCAAGGCTGCGCAGCAGCGGCCGGAGCAGGTCGCGGTGCTGCGCGCGCAGGAGGAGCGGGCGAAGGCGCAGTTGCAGTTCTCGAGGAACGAGCACGAGCGCGTGCAGACGCTCTTTCAGCGCGGCATCTCGGCGAAGGCGCAGCTCGACAACGCCAAGGCCGCCTTTGATCGGGACCTGGCCGCGCTCGAGGAGGCGCAGTGGCAGATCCTCGCCGCGCAGCTCGCCGGCCGCTCGGGCGAGATCGAAGCGTCGGAAGCGGCGGTGCGCGCAGCGGACGCCATGGTGAAGCAGATGGAGACAAAGATCGCCAAGCGCCGCGTCTCCGCGCCCGCGGACGCCAAGGTGCAGGACGTCTTCTTCCGCGCGGGTGAGGTGGTGAACGCCGGACAGCCGGTGCTCTCGCTTCTGCCGCCGGGGAATTTGCGCGTGCGCTTCTACGTGCCGGAGCCCGCACTTTCTTCGCTTGCGCTTGGGCAGGCCGTGCGCGTGACCTGCGACAACTGCCCCGAGGGGCTTCAGGCAAAAGTCAGCTTCATCTCGCGGGAGGCGGAATACACGCCGCCCGTCATCTTCAGCGAGAAGGAGCGGGCCAAGCTCGTCTTCCGCATCGAGGGGCGGCCCGTCGAGACCTGGAGCCTGCCCATCGGCCTGCCGGTGAGCGTGACCCCGATCCCGGCGCAGGGCGCGTGAGCCATGGATGCGACCTCAGCCCTTGCGCCCTCTCGTCTGCCGCCCGCGGGAGACGCGGCGATTGCGATCGAAGTCGAGGGGCTGACGAAATCCTTCAATGGCCGCACGGTCGTGAAGGGCCTGACCATGCAGGTCCGCAAGGGCCTGATCTACGGCTTTCTCGGCCCGAACGGCTCCGGCAAGACCACCACTCTTCGCATGCTCTGCGGGCTGCTCACGCCGGACTCCGGGCGTGGCACCTGCCTCGGCTACGACATCCGCACCCAGTCGGCGCAGATCAAGCGCCACGTCGGCTATATGACGCAGCGCTTCTCACTTTACGCCGATCTCTCGATCCGCGAGAACCTCGAATTCGTAGCGCGGGTCTACGGCCTGCCGAAGCCGCGCGCGGCGGCGCTAGGCGCAATCGAGCAGCTCGGTCTTCAGAACCGCGCCGACCAGCTCGCGGGCGAGCTCTCTGGCGGTTGGAAACAGCGGCTCGCGCTCGGCGCCTGCATCCTGCCCTCGCCGCAGCTCCTTCTTCTCGACGAGCCGACAGCCGGCGTCGATCCGAAAGCGCGTCGCGACTTCTGGGATGAGATCCACGCACTCGCCCACCAGGGCCTCACCGTGCTCGTCTCGACCCACTACATGGACGAGGCCGAGCGCTGCCACGAGATCGCGTACATCGCTTACGGTGAGCTTCTCGCGCACGGCAGCGTCGACGAGGTGATCGCGAACGCGCATCTCGCGACCTACACCGTCACCGGGCCGGACCTCGCGAAGCTCGCCGAGCGCCTGAAGCGTACCGAGGGCGTCGACATGGTGGCGCCCTTCGGCACCGCGCTGCACGTCAGCGGCCGCGATGCGCAAAAGCTCGAGGCCGCAATCGCGTCGTTGCGCGAAGCCGGTCCGCAGCAATGGCGCCGTGACGAGCCCACGCTCGAGGACGTGTTCATCGATTTGATGGGCCGGTCCAAGGATAATTTCGGATGAGCGGGCTTGCCTCACGCCGTCATCCTCGGCCGGAGCGCGAAGCGCGCAGAGTCGAGGACCTGAGGACGCCTGAGCGCAACGCCTACGAGGTCCTCGGGTCGGCGCTGCGCGCCGCTCGAGGATGACGGCGGCCTGAAAGCAATGATCTCCTTCCGCCGCTTCTATGCGACCTTCGTCAAGGAGCTGATCCAGCTGAGGCGCGACCGCATCACCTTTGCGACGATGATCTTCATCCCGCTCGTGCAGCTGATGCTGTTCGGATACGCTATCAACACCGACCCGAAGCATCTGCCGACGGCGCTGCTCGTGCAGGACGACAGCGTGTTCACGCGCTCTTTTATGGCCGCGCTGCGCACGAGCGAGTATTTCGACCTGCGCACCATTGCGGCGGGCGAGGAGGAGCTCGACTCGCTGCTACTCTCCGGCGCGGTTCAGTTCGGTGTGCAGATCCCGGCGAATTTCGGCCGCGACCTCATCCGCGGCGAGAAGCCCGCGATCCTCGTCATCGCCGACGCGACCGACCCGGTCGCGACCGGCACCGCGATCTCGGCCCTGCAGGGGCTCTCGAGCAGCGTCTTTGCACGCGACCTCCTCGGCCCCGCCGCATCGCTCGCGCCGAAGCCTGCCCCCTACGAGGTGCGCATCCACCGCCGCTACAATCCGACTGGCGAGACGCGGCTCAACATCGTGCCTGGGCTCATGGGTACGATCCTGACGCTCACCATGTTGATCTTCACAGCGCTCTCGGTCACGCGAGAGATCGAGCGCGGCACCATGGAGTCACTGCTCTCGATGCCGATTCGTCCGGTCGAGATCATGCTCGGCAAGATCGCGCCCTATGTGATGGTCGGAGCCATGCAGATGACGCTGATCCTTGTCGCCGCCAGCCTCCTATTCAACGTGCCGGTCGTCGGCAATCTCGGGCTTCTGATCGCGCTGACAATGCTGTTCATCGTCGCCAATCTCTCCGTCGGCTACACCTTCTCGACCATCGCTGAGAACCAGCTCCAGGCGATGCAGATGTCGTTCTTCTTCTTCTTGCCGAGCATCCTTCTGTCGGGCTTCATGTTCCCATTCCGCGGCATGCCGGTGTGGGCGCAGTTTCTCGGCGAGGCGCTCCCGCTCACACACTACCTACGCA
>JAJFBI010000776.1 GCA_020697385.1 Microvirga sp.
GAGGACCTCGCCACCCGTGCCGGCCTCGACCTCTCCGACCGCACCCGTCAGATCGTCTCCATCCGCGGCCGCGCGGCGCCGTTGGGGAGCTGGATCATTCCGGAGGTGGGGAGCTTGGTGCGTTCTTCATGAATTCGTCGAGCCCAGCCTAAAACAACAAAAAAGCGCGGCTTTCACCGCGCTTTCTTTTCGTCTGAAGCGTGAGGCGATCTTACTCGCCGGCAGCCTTCTGCTGGTCGCGCTGGGCGCGCTCGGCATCGCGCTCTGCCTTGAGCTGCTCGGTGATGTCTTCGCCAGTCTCCTGGTTGACCACCTTCATGGAGAGACGGACCTTGCCGCGCTCGTCCATGCCGAGGAACTTCACCTTCACCTTGTCGCCTTCCTTGACCACGTCGGTGACCTTGCCGACGCGGTTCTTGGCGAGCTCCGAGATGTGCACGAGGCCGTCGCGGGAACCGAAGAAGTTCACGAAGGCGCCGAACTCCATCACCTTCACGACCGTGCCCTCGTAGATCGTGTTGATCTCGGGCTCGGCCACGATGGAGCGGATCCAGTTGTAGGCCGCCTTGATCGACTTGCCGTCGGCCGACGCGATCTTGATGAGGCCGTCGTCGTTGATGTCGATCTTCGCGCCGGTCTTCTCCACGATTTCGCGGATGACCTTGCCGCCCGAACCGATGACTTCGCGGATCTTGTCGACCGGGATCTGCATGGTCTCGATGCGCGGAGCATGCTCGCCGAGCTCGGCGCGCGGTGCGGTCAGCGCCTTGTTCATCTCGGCGAGGATGTGCGTGCGGCCGGCCTGAGCCTGGTCCAGCGCCACGCGCATGATCTCTTCCGTGATGCCGGCGATCTTGATGTCCATCTGGAGCGAGGTGATGCCCTGCTCCGTGCCGGCCACCTTGAAGTCCATGTCGCCGAGGTGATCCTCGTCGCCGAGGATGTCGGACAGAACCGCATAGCGCTCACCCTCGAGGATGAGGCCCATGGCGATGCCCGCCACCGGACGGCGCAGAGGCAGTCGTGGGCCGCCGGCAGCATCGGGTGGATGGCGCGCCAGGCGAGCTTGCCGTGGCCGATTTCGCGGCGGCCGGGCGAGCCCATGCGGCCCGTCTCACCGACGGAATAGGGCGGGAAGTTGTAGTGCAGCAGGAAGGTTTCCTTGCGGGTGCCCTCCAACTGGTCGATGAACTGCTCGTCCTCTCCGGTGCCGAGGGTGGCAACCACGAGAGCCTGCGTCTCGCCGCGGGTGAACACGGCCGAGCCGTGGGTGCGGGGCAGAACGCCGACCTCGGACACGATCTGGCGAACGGTCTTGAGGTCGCGGCCATCGATGCGCGAGCCGGTGTCGAGAATGTTCCAGCGCACGACCTTGGCCTGCACTTCCTTGAAGGCCGCCTTGACCTTCTCGGGCTCGAACTTGGGCTCGCCGTCGGCGGGAAGCAGCTCGGCCGTCCTGCTTCTTGGTGATCTTGTAGGCGTCGCGCAGTTCGGTCTCGGCGATGGCGAGAACGGCCTGCTCGACCTCGGACATATCGGCCGGCTGGTAGTCGCGCGGCTCCTTGGCGGCCTTCTCGGCGAGACGGATGATGGCCTCGATCACCGGCTGGAAGTGCTTGTGGCCGAACATTACGGCGCCGAGCATCACGTCTTCCGCCAGTTCCTTGGCCTCGGACTCGACCATGAGCACGGCATCGGCCGTGCCGGCGACCACGAGGTCAAGCGAGGTCTGGTCCATCTCCTGCAGCGGCGGGTTCAGCTTGTACTGACCGCCGATATAGCCGACGCGAGCCGCGCCCACGGGACCCATGAAGGGAACGCCCGAGAGGGTGAGAGCGGCGGATGCCGCCACCATGCCGACGATGTCCGGATCGTTCTCGAGATCGTGCGAGAGCACGGTCACGACAACCTGGGTGTCGTTCTTGTAGCCCTCGACGAAGAGGGGGCGGATCGGGCGGTCGATGAGGCGGGAGACCAGGGTCTCCTTCTCGGTCGGACGGCCTTCGCGCTTGAAATAGCCGCCCGGGATGCGACCAGCGGCGTAGGTGCGCTCCTGGTAGTTCACCGTGAGCGGGAAGAAGTCGAAACCGGGCTTCGGCTCCTTGGCCGACACGACGGTGGCGAGAACGGTGGTCTCACCGTAGGTGGCGACGACGGCGCCGTCGGCTTGGCGGGCCATCTTGCCCGTCTCGAGCACGAGCTTGCGGCCGGCCCAGATCAGTTCTTCGCGTTGAGTATCGAACATGTTTGACGTCTTTCATGACAGCAGGAGCGGGGGGCTCGATGCCATGAGCAAGACGGCAAGAGACTTGCGAGATACAGCGCAGGCTGCGCCATCAAGTCCCTTGCGATCCTGCCATGGTCATCGCGTCAACCGCCTCCTCAGAGGACACCGGGACCTCGTGGTCTGAACCGGTGTAGAAACCGTCCGGAGCCGGGCTCCGGACGGAAGTCTTTTGAAGAAGCTTAGCGGCGGATGCCGAGCTTCTCGATCAGCGTGCGGTAGCGGCTCTCGTCCTTCTTCTTCAGATAGTCGAGAAGCGAACGGCGCGACGACACCATCTTCAGGAGGCCACGACGGGAGTGGTTGTCCTTGTTGTGGCTCTTGAAGTGACCGGTCAGGTTGTTGATCCGCTCGGTCAGAATAGCGACCTGCACCTCGGGGGAGCCGGTATCGCCAGCCTTCTGGGCGAATTCCTTTACAAGCGCGTTCTTGCGCTCAGCCGTAATCGACATCGTGTGTCCTTTCAGGTTGGTTTTATAAGGAGACCTTGGCCTTCAGGGCTTCGGGTCCGGGGCATCCGGAAGGGCCGGGCCGGGATGTCGTCCAGCGCGGTCCGAACTCGGACGCGTCTTTCGGGGCAT
>JAJFBI010000777.1 GCA_020697385.1 Microvirga sp.
GTCACCGCCTGACGATGTAGCGGTAGCGGATGCCCTTCTCGTCCGAGATCTCCCCGGTCTCGTGTCCGGTACACCTGATGCCGCGCTCCGCCATCATCTCCTCGAGATTTCTCAAGCTCAGGTTATAGGCCAGGTACCAGCGGACGCACAGCAGGATCACCGAGCGATCGAAGTGGCGGCCTTTGAAGATCTGAACCTCCGGAATGTTGCCGGAGACGTAGACCGAACTGAGTTACTGAACGGTTTGCGACAGATCCCCCCGGAGGCCCTCAGGATGGCGTTCTACGCTCTAAAGCGCGAGGCCGCTCCCGGCGTGGATGGGAGAACTTGGCGAACCTACGAGGCAGACCTTGATCGCAAGATTGCGGATCTGCACGACCGGGTTCAACGAGGGGCGTATCGCCCGCTGCCCTCCCGGCGACGGTATATTCCGAAGCCGGATGGACGGCAGCGCCCGCTGGCCGTTGCGGCCCTCTAAGACAAACTGGTCCAGAGGGCGACCGCAGCGGTGCTGAACCAGATCTACGAGGAAGACTTCCTTGGCTTCAGCTATGGCTTCCGGCCGGGACGCGGCCAGCACGATGCGCTGGACGCGCTCCATGTCGGGATCGAGCAGCGGAAAGTGAGCTTCATCTTGGACGCCGACATCGCGGGATTTTTCGACACGGTGGACCAGACGTGGCTCCTCCAGTTCGTGGAGCACCGCATCGGCGATCCGCGCATCATCCGCCTGATCCGCAAATGGCTCACGGCGGGTGTTCTGGAGGATGGGATCGTTCAGGTCAGTGACAGGGGTGCAGGTCAGGGTTCGGTGATCTCGCCGCTCTTGGCCAACATCTACCTGCACTATGTGTTCGATCTCTGGGCCGAACGCTGGCGACGGCGTGAGGCCACTGGCGACATGATCATCGTGCGCTATGCCGACGATATCGTGGTGGGCTTCCAACATGAGGCCGCCGGCCAGCGCTTCCTGAGTATGATGCGAGACCGGCTGCAGGAGTTCGCGTTGCAGCTCCATCCGGACAAGACCCGACTGATCGAGTTTGGCCGCTATGCGGCCCAGACCCGCCACAGGAAAGGGCTTGGCAAACCGGAAACGTTCAACTTCCTTGGCTTCACTCACATCTGCGGGAAGACCCGGCTGGGCCGGTTCCAAATCCTCCGGAAGAGCCGGAGGGACCGCAGGATAGCGAAGCTGAAGGAGATCAAGAACGAGTTGCGACGGCGCATGCATTGGCCCATCCCCGAGCAGGGATGATGGCTGAAGCAGGTGCTCACTGGCTACTATGCGTATCACGCCGTGCCGACCAACTATCGGTCGCTCGGTGCCTTTCGTGACCACATCATTCGGCTCTGGGCCCAGACGCTTCGGCGGCGAAGCCAGCGCCATCGCTTGGTGTGGGAACGAATGATACGGCTGGCCAATGATTGGCTCCCGCGACCGCGCATCCGCTTTGCCGTCAAACACCCGAGGTAGGAGCCGGATGCGGGAATTCCGCTCGTCCGGATCTGTGCGGGGGGTGCCCAGCAATGGGCATCCCGATAGGAGTTCCCAATGACACAGTAACGAGGTACGTAGCAAGAACGTGGGCTTCTCCGTCGACCGAGAGCCCTCCCCGATAGCTGAATACAGCGCGGATCTAGGTGCCTGAGCAATCATCCAAGGCAAAGCAACTGCCAGAGAAGAGTACTGCTCTCCAAAATGTCGCCTGTTCTAACCCCTAGGTCTGACGATAGGCGGTACGCTTTCGAGAGGATCTGGTGATCGTCGAGAGGGCGACACGCTGCCGTGGCTTGAGGAAGGCGAGTTCGACTTTGATCGTGAGGTGTAGCCAAGGACGAGCAGTCGGCTTGGGGCAGGGCGCTGTTGGTTCCCGCTGTGCTCACGATCTGAGGCGACAAGGATGATCTTGATACAACGTTATTATATTTCGCATAAGAACAATTTTGACAAGAAGTCCGTGACTGGTGCCGCGGCAAAATCCCTCACGAGAGCATTTTACGCGGCAATCGGTGCCAGAGCAGTTAAAGCCGCGGTGCCCTCACGTTGAGCGCTTGGTGCAGGGTTTGCGTCGCGATCCAGGACTCCACCAATGCTTGACCTCGTGGCCAGACACGGCAGGATAGTCTCGTGGAAGCTTACCTGACGGAACCAAAGGAATCTTCGATGGCGACTGGCACTGTGAAGTGGTATAACGAGACGAAGGGCTATGGCTTCATTCAGCCGGACAATGGTGGCAAGGACGTGTTCGTTCATGCCACAGCCCTCGAGCGAGCCGGTATGCGCGGCCTCGCTGAAGGCCAGAAGATCTCCTACGGCGGCTTATTGTTTAGATTGGCCGCGCTATATAGTACCGACAGAGCTACGGCCTCAGCTTCAGCTTCAGCTATCTTAGCTTGGTTATCTGTAGGCGCCCGAGTGAAGGGCTTAGCGGCTGGCTCGGATGGCGGCCTTGATCTGGTCCAGGCCCTCTGAGGTCAGTGGGGCGACCCTCAGGATCGGGTGCCCTCCTGCGGAATGGCGCTGGGAGAATGCAAGACGCACATAGCCGCCATCCTGCAGAGGCAGGAAAAAGATACCGTCGGACTCGCCCTTCAGGAAGCAGCGCAGACCAATATAGAAGCTTTCTTCGTACCCTTTGACGGCTCGACGAATAGCGGGATGAACGACAAGGGTGATGCTCTTGCTCTCGCAGACCTCTTCGACACTCTGGAAACTCAACACGGCTGAACCTCACTGGCCGGGCGGCTGGGCAGCCGCCATTGACGGTCAACGCATCCACTAAGCTGCTGTTCAGCCCAAGCTCAGCTTATCCACTAAGGGATGAGCTTGCCGGACCGAGATCATTGGGCTATTACCTCCCGTTAGCACTCTCATGCGTCGAGTGCTAACCGTGCTGCTCGGCGCAGACGAGTGCCCCCAATTCTCAGGAGGAGGCACCCCCATGACGTTTCGCCCACTGCACGACCGCGTCGTCGTCCGCCGCATCGAAGCCGAAGAGAAGACGGCCGGCGGCATCATCATCCCGGACACCGCCAAGGAGAAGCCGCAAGAGGGCGAAATCGTCGCCGTCGGCCCCGGCGCCCGTGACGAGAGCGGCAAGGTCGTCGCCCTCGACGTGAAGGCCGGCGACCGCGTGCTCTTCGGCAAGTGGTCCGGCACCGAGGTGCGTATCGATGGCCAGGATCTCCTGATCATGAAGGAATCCGACATCATGGGCGTGATCGAACAGTCCGCCGCGGCTCAGAAGGCAGCTTAAACAGCCCAGCCCGAACCGATAACAAATAACAGGAGTTCAGCTCATGGCTGCCAAAGACGTAAAATTCTCCACCGATGCACGCGATCGGATGCTGCGCGGCGTCGATATCCTGGCCAACGCCGTAAAGGTCACGCTTGGCCCCAAGGGCCGCAACGTGGTGCTGGAAAAGAGCTACGGCGCTCCGCGCATCACCAAGGACGGCGTCACCGTCGCCAAGGAGATCGAGCTTTCCGACAAGTTCGAGAACATGGGCGCCCAGATGGTGCGCGAAGTGGCCTCGAAGGCG
>JAJFBI010000251.1 GCA_020697385.1 Microvirga sp.
GCGGACGCATGGCTGCGCACCATGCGGCCAGGGAGACGAATCTTACCCATCAGCGACGATGGGCTGTTTTATCGTTGCGTTCCAATGGCCGGGCTGCTGGCCGGCACCGGTGCCTACTTCGCGGGCCGGGGCGTGGACTTTACCGCGACCATTGCTTTCTTGCCGTTTTGTGCTCTCGCCATACCCGCCTTCCTCGGCGCAGTCGGCCTTTGTCGCCTCCCCCAAGGAGTCCCGTTGCTGGCGGTCTCGGCCGCGGCACTGGTTCTATTTTGGGGCGTGGCTGTAGCCCTCGCTACCATCTATCGGGAAGGCGCGCCTCACGCATTTCTCGTCCAGGAATGCCGGGATCGGGGCCGCTGTTCAGTTGACGCCTTGTTCCGGGCTATGAACAAAGAAGGTCTCGTCTTCCGGCCCTGGTTCGACCAGGGAAGGGATTTTTGGTATCCTGAGAGACAGGGCATCGTGAGAGACGGCAAGCGTTTGATCGAGCTCTGGGCTTCGCATCAAGAGCGCCCGATCGTGCTTTTGGGTCAATACCCCGGTGCAGTAGATGTTGGGTTTAGCGAAGCCGCCTTGATGTACACCGACAAATGGCACCGCTGGCCACGCTCGTGGACCTTCTCGGACCAGCTTAATGATTGGCTACGCGCGAAGATCCTGGCGGCAGAGGTCGCCCTGCGGGACGGAGACATCGCCATAGTTCGAAGGGATGAAGGACGCCTCGGCGTCTTAGAAAAAGCCATACTCGAGAAAGTCCGTTCCGTGGGCATCCTTTGTCCGTTGCCCGAAAACTCCGAGCACGTGGCGGCTTATCGCCTCTCGACCTCTGGTGATTGCCCGGCATTGTAGACCTAAATGCGCGGAAGAGCGATGCCACGCGACAGACGCCATTCGTGAAGGACGCCTGATGTCAGGGATGAATTTCGACCGTCACGCAGACGACTACTCGGCCCGCATCGGCGAGGCGGTTGCTGTTTTCGGCGCGCGGCACGACTTCTACATCCGCAACAAGGGCGGCATCATCCTCGATCTTCTCGGATCGACGGCGGCGGGCGCCAGGCTCCTAGACGTCGGCTGCGGCCTGGGGCTTGTGCATCCCTATCTTGTCGATCACGTGGCGGAGCTTCACGGCGTGGATATCTCGGAACGCTCCCTCGCCGCGGCAAGACGCGCCAATCCGGCGGTGCGCTACGCGGCTTACGACGGGTTGTCTCTCCCGTACCGTGGGGGTTCGTTCGATTGCGCCTTCGCCATCAACGTGATGCACCACGTCCCGCCTGAAAACTGGCCGGGGTTCCTCGTTGAGATGGCCCGGGTCGTCCGCGGCGGCGGGCAGGTCGCGGTCATCGAGCACAATCCGCTCAATCCGGCCACCCGCTGGATCGTGCGGACCTGCCCGCTGGACGAAGGCGCCGTCCTTGTCGGCGCGCGGCGCCTGCGGTCGCTGTTTGCGGCAAGCGGTCTGCGCACCGTCACGACGCGCTATGTCCTGTTCACGCCGTTTGACACACCGCTCGCCCGCAGCGTGGATCACGCGCTCGCGCGGGTGCCGCTCGGCGCACAATACGTCATGCGCGGCTTCGCCCCAAGCTCGGCAGAACGTGCCTTGCAGGCGGCGTGAGATGCCGGGTCCGCCCGCCCTGGTCGGCGTGGCCGGCGGCGGTCGATGGGCGCGCGTCATCGTCGGCGTTCTTGCTGGCGTGCTGCCTGCCTCCACGCGCATCCTGATCGCCTCGCCGCGGAACCAAAGTGGCATGCGCGCGTATGCCGAGGTGCAAGGCTTCGGCGATCGCGTTCTCGTTTGTGCTGCGGTGGACGAGCTTGCGGCCGCCCGACCGGATGCAGCCATCGTCGCGAACGCCTCCCGCGATCACGAACAGACGGCGATGCGACTGATCGCAGCCTCGGTTCCCGTCCTCGTCGAGAAGCCGTTCGCACTCACGGCAGAGGGCGCGCGGCGCCTGATCGAGCGGGCGCATGAGGGCGGCGTGCCGATCGCCGCGGCGCTCGTCCTCCGTTTCGCGCCCTTCGTGACCGATCTGGCGCAGCTCCCCGGAGCAACGGAGAGCGCGCGGGTGCTCGTTTTCTGGAGCGATGCCGCGGCGGAACTGCGGCATGGGGAGCCGAAGCGCTATGACCCGGGGGTTCCTGTCATCGCCGACGTTCTCCCGCACGTGATCGGCATCCTCCGCGATCTCGGTTGCCGTGGGGCCTTCGAATGCGGAGAGCTGCGCCTCGAGGACGGGGGCGCAATAGTTCATCTGGAGGGAAGCTTCGGTGATCGCCCGTCCGTCATCGCCCTCGCCCGGAATGCGGAGCGGCGGCAACGTCGCATTGTCATCGAGACGTCCGAGCGTCTCGAAGTCGACTTCGTGGTGGAGCCGGCAACGATCAGGCGCAATTGGGAGCCATTGCCCACGCAGCCGCGCGCGCCCGGGCCGCTGGCTTCGATGCTTGCCGCCTTCCTGCGCTTCGCCGTCGACCGGCGGCAAGACGAACGTTTGCGGGCCGACGTCGCGCTCGATGCGTGCGAGGTCGTCGACCGGATCATGCCTTCTTACGAACGCGCGCAGGCAGGGTGGCTCGGCGCGCGCCTGGCGCAGGAAACGCCGGATTCAGGCATCCGCTACGCCCTGCGCGAGATGTTGGCGCGCGCCGGTCCGGAGCTGCCGCTTGACCCGCGCTTGGACCAGATCGCCTGGGAGCGCCTTCGGGCGTCGGCGCATGGCCAAGAATTCTATCCCTTCGATCGGGGCTGGATGAGAGGACTCACGGCGCCATCTCGCGATAGCGCGTGATCTGCCTGGCAACGAGGTCGGCGGCGGCTTCGCCGCGCCTGAAGTTATGGTACCACGCCGCCGTCCAGGCGATCGTCGCCTCTAGATCGAGCCGCGGGGACCAGCCGAGAGTTGCCTCCGCGAGGCTGCTGTTCAGCGAGAGGGTCTGCTTCTCGGGCATCCTTGGTTCGGCACTGCGCGCCCACGGCTCTCCGCCGAGAGCCTCGATCATGGCGCTCGCAAGTTCCGCGACGCTCGATGTGCTGTTGTGGCGTGGCCCGAAATTCAGACTTGGCGGATCGGCCTCCCTCTGCCGGGCCAGATGCTCGACATATAGAAGATAGCCGCTGCAGCAGTCGAGGACGTGCTGCCAGGGCCGTCGCGCGTCCGGATAGCGCAGCCGGACAGCCTCGCGGCCAATCGCGGCGCGGTAGATGTCGGGCACGAGGCGGTCCACGGACCAGTCACCACCCCCAATCACATTGCCGGCACGCGCCGTGGCGAGCGGTACCCGCAGCGCTGCAAAGAAGCTTTCGGCATGGGAGCGGACCAGCACCTCGCATGCAGCCTTGGAGGCGCTATAGGGATCGCTCCCACCGAGGGGATCACTCTCGGCGAAGGGGCGGCCGTGCTCGGCGTTGAGATAGACCTTGTCGCTTGTCACCACCAGCACCGCTTCGAGCGAAGTGGTCCGGCGCAAGGCTTCGAGAAGGTGCAGAGTTCCCATTACGTTCGAGGCATAGGTGCGGACAGGATCGTTGTAGCTCCGCCGAACCTGCGCTTGCGCGGCCATGTGGATAACGATCTGCGGCTTGGTCGCCTCGACGACCGCAGCGACTGCCGGAGCATGACTCAAATCGGCCATATGACCAGCGATAGGGTAGCGCCGCGCGATCAGCTCGCTCAGGGCGGGCTCTTGATCGGCGGGCAGTGAAAGGCCTGAGACTTGCGCTCCAAGCTCATCGAGAAGCGCATTCATCCAAGCGCCCTTGAAACCCGTGTGGCCCGTCAGGAGGACATGACGGCCCTCCCAGAAGGCGCGTTGCATCACGAGCGACCCACGAGCCAGGGCGGGTTCCCCCGGGCGCACAGCTCCTCGAGCAGCTCGCGCTCCCGCAATGTGTCCATCGGCTGCCAGAATCCCCTGTGCAGGTATGCCCTGAGCTGGCCCTCGATAGCGAGGGCCCTCAGAGGTTGCCGCTCCCAGACGGTCTCATCACCTTCGATGAAGTCGATCACTCTCGGGCTGAGCACGAAGAACCCGCCGTTGATCCACTGATTGCCCACGGTCGGCTTCTCGGCAAATTCCGTCACCTCGCCCTCGCGGACCTCGACGGCGCCGAAGCGGCCGGGAGGGCTGACCGCGGTCAGGGTGGCAAGCTTGCCGTGATCGCGGTGGAACCGGACGAGCGCCGAGATGTCCACATCGGCGACGCCGTCTCCATAGGTGAGGCAGAAGGCCTCCTCCTTTTCGACCCACGGCCGGACACGTTTGATGCGTCCGCCTGTCTCCGTCGCCTCTCCGGTTTCCACCAACGTCACGCGCCAATTCGTCCGCGAGGCGTGATCGTAACGCGTGGCATTGCCACCGAGATCGAACTCAACGACGTCCGCAAGATGAAGCAATAGGTTCGCGAAGTACTCCTTGATGATGTAGCCCTTGTAGCCGAGGCAGATCACGAAGTCAGTGATACCGTGGCGCGAATAAATCTCCATGATGTGCCAAATGATGGGCCGGCCGCCGATCGAAATCATGGGCTTCGGGCGCGTGGCGCTTTCTTCGGCGATTCGGCTTCCCCGGCCTCCCGCCAGGATGACCGCCTTCATCATCGGCCCTCTGGGACAATGTTGATCCCTTTTTCGATTACAACAAGTGGATGCTGGCGCACCTGCTGGTATATGCGACTGATGTACTCGCCCAGAATGCCCATGAAGATCGCGTTCAGGCTGACACTGAAGAGCAGGAGGACGGTCGTCGTCGC
The DNA here is from genome assembly GCA_020697385.1 of Microvirga sp. Taxonomy (GTDB): domain Bacteria; phylum Pseudomonadota; class Alphaproteobacteria; order Rhizobiales; family Beijerinckiaceae; genus Microvirga. The sequence continues at coordinate 4,760 of JAJFBI010000251.1, forward strand.
AAAACCGGATGGCCAGTCGCTGCCGAACAGCAGCGCGCCAACGAGGTAGAAGCCGCTGAGGGCGAAGGTCAGCACCGAGACGAGCACGCCAATGTAGCTCGCGAAGCGGAGGGGCACAATCGAGTGTCCGACGATGCCATCGATGGCAAATCGGAACAGTCGCCGCACCGGAAACTTGCTCTTTTCATGCTGACGCGGGCGCCTGTCGTAAGGGATGGTGCCCTCCCTGAGAGCGAGCGACGACGTCAGACCCCGCATGTAGGGGTTTACGTCGAAAATCGCGCGCACCTGGTCAAGGACCGTGCGGTCGATGAGGCGGAAATCGCCCGCGTCGGCCGTGAGCTGGTCATCCGAAATTAAATTGAGGAGCGCGTAGAAGGCGCGACGGGCCAAGGTCAGCGTCTTCGGTTCGACGCGGTGCCGGCGGACGCCGACCACCACATCGTGCCCTTGCTCCCACAGCGCCACAAACTCGGGAATGAGCGAGGGTGGATCCTGCAGGTCGCAATCGAGCTGGATGGCGGCATCGCCGCGGAC
>JAJFBI010000252.1 GCA_020697385.1 Microvirga sp.
TTCTTCCTCGTGCCCAAGGTGGTCGAGTAAAGCGCGAGCCTGCCCACCGTCCCTGATGAATTGAGGCGTGGATGGCCGGGACAAGCCCGGCCATGACGTCGAGACAAGAGATCCAGTCCCGTGACCGAACTGACCCATCTCACCATTGCCGAGGCCCGCGACGGCCTGAAGGCCAAGACCTTCTCCGCCACCGAGCTCACGCAGGCCCATGTGGATGCCATCGAGAAGGCGAGGGCGCTCAACGCCTATGTGCTCGAGACGCCGGAAAAGGCGCTCGCCATGGCCAAGACCTCCGACGAGAGGATCGCCAAGGGCGAGGCCCGCGACCTCGAGGGCATCCCGCTCGGCATCAAGGACCTGTTCTGCACCGAGGGCGTGGTCTCCACGGCGGGCTCGAAGATCCTCGGCAACTTCACCCCGCCTTATGAGTCCACCGGCGGGCTCGAAGATCCTCGGCAACTTCACCCCGCCCTACGAATCCACCGTCACCCGGAACCTCTGGAACGACGGCGCCGTGATGCTCGGCAAGCTCAACATGGATGAGTTCGCCATGGGCTCGTCGAACGAGACCAGCGCCTTCGGGCCGGTCGTGTCGCCCTGGCGGCGCGAGGGCTCGAATGTGAGCGCGGGCGCCTCGGGTGCCATTGAGGGCACGCACCTGGTCCCCGGCGGCTCCTCGGGCGGTTCGGCGGCTGCCGTTGCGGCTCATCTGTGCCTCGGCGCCACCGCCACCGATACCGGCGGCTCGATCCGCCAGCCGGCGGCCTTCACCGGCACGGTGGGCATCAAGCCGACCTACGGGCGCGTGTCCCGCTGGGGCACCGTGGCCTTCGCCTCGTCGCTGGATCAGGCCGGCCCGATTACCCGGACGGTGCGCGACTCCGCCATCATGCTGCGCTCCATGGCGAGCCCAGATCCGAAGGATACTACCTGCGTGGACCTGCCGGTGCCCGACTTCGAGGCAGCCATCTCCCGCGGCGTGAAGGGCCTGAAGATCGGCATTCCCAAGGAATACCGGATCGACGGCATGTCGCCCGAGATCGAACAGCTCTGGCACCAGGGCGCAGAATGGCTGCGCGCAGCCGGCGCCGAGATCGTCGAGGTTTCCCTGCCGCACACCAAGTACGCGCTGCCGGCCTATTACATCGTGGCCCCGGCCGAAGCGTCATCGAACCTCGCCCGCTATGACGGCGTGCGCTACGGCCTGCGCGAGAATGGCCGCGACATTGTCGATCTCTACGAGAAATCCCGCGCCGCCGGCTTCGGACGCGAGGTCAAGCGCCGCATCATGATCGGCACCTATGTGCTCTCAGCGGGCTATTACGACGCCTATTACGTCCGGGCCCAGAAGCTGCGCACCCTCATCAAGCGCAACTTCGAGGAGGTCTACGCTCAAGGAGTCCACGCCATCCTGACCCCGGCCACACCGTCCGCCGCCTTCGGCATCGGCGAGAAGGGCTCGGGCGATCCGGTCGAGATGTACCTCAACGACATCTTCACCGTACCGGTGAACATGGCGGGCCTGCCGGGCATCGCCGTGCCGGCCGGGTTCGATTCTCAGGGGCTGCCGCTCGGCCTCCAGCTCATCGGCCGCGCCTTCGACGAGGAGACGCTTTTCGCCGCCGGTCAGGTGATCGAGGATTCCGCCGGCCGCATCAAGCTGCCCCCGGCCTGGTGGGCGTAAGCGGCGTGGGACCGACCGTTCCCGTCGTCACCCTATCGGACTGGCTGCCGGCCGCCTTCGATCCGGTGCTGATCCTCATCGCGGTCTGGCTCGGCTGGAAGGCCGATCAGTTCGGCAAGGTGCTGATCGTCGGCATGATCGCGCTCGCGGTATCCGTGCTCGTCTCCTGGGGCATCAGCAGCTTGGGCTTGCCCTGGATCGCGCCTGTGCGGTCCGATGGGCTGACCCTGTTCCCCGTGCGCTTCGTCGCCGCCATGCTCTGGGCGAGCGGCGCCTACGCCGCCCGCCGATTGGCCAAGGGGTAGCTTTCGGGGCTAGGTTTCGGCAAGGCCTGCGCCGGAACCAGCCGGGCTGCCGAGCGCTGTCGAAATTTCCGCAAGCGTCGCCTTCTCGGCATCGCTCACGGCAACGCCGCCAAACCCTAAGAATCCGCCTTCCTTGCCGGCCTCGGCCGATTTCTGGGCGACGCCCCACAGCCAGGACTTGAAGGCAGCCGCTTCGTCCGGGGCCTTGGCATCGAGCAGGCCGGAAACAGCGTGAAGCTCCTCGATGGCCTTGCGTTTCACGTCTGCGAACTGGCTGCCCTTGAACTGTGCCTGGAACGACTCGCGCACGGCATTCCGGGTTTCGGTGTTGGCAATGTCATCGGCCACGGCTTTGACGAGCGGAGTGGCCTGAGCGTCTTGCTTGGCTTCCAGCAAGGCCCAGCCGCTGGACATGGATTCCTGCAGGAGGCTCCAGAGCCCGCCCGGATCGGCCGCGGTGATCGCCATGCTGGCCACCACGGGGCTTGCCACGAGGCGGGACCATTCTTCGGGGGTGAAGCTCGACTTATTCGCCATCTAAGGCCTCCTGGTAAGCTGCCGGGTGGGAAAGCTCTCAGGCGAAATCGCTTAAGCTTGCGCTTGGTTCCTCGATGGGCATGCCAAAAGGAATGGGCCCGACCGTGAGGTCAGGCCCATCCTGCGCAGTGAAACGCGAGACGCTAGATTACTGCTGCGGAGCGGGAGCCGCGGGGGCTGCCGGAGCCGGGGTGGTCGGGGTCGCCGGAGCGGTCGAGGAACCGCCGGTGGCGCCGGAACCGGTGCGCGGAGCAGTGGTTTCCGTCTGCGTGCCGGTGCTGCCCGTCGTCGTCGGTTCGCTGCCGCCATCATAGAAGAGGAAGGCGAGCAGGCCGAGAGCGATAACAAGACCGCCGATCACATAAGCAAGTGTGTTCGAACCACGGCTGCTGTTATCGTAGACATTGGTCTCGCGATTGTAGACGTTGGGTTCGCGATCCATGGGATCCATAGCCATTTTGAAACTCCTTGACCGTTTTACCTCCCGAACAACGCCGTATATCGGATGGGGTTTCATCGCAGCGTGGCAATTATTTTCGGAATCTGTGCATAATTTATTTCTGATCTTAACGAGCAGCTTACCTGTCTGAACGTCCGTTCACCTTGAAAGGGGTTGACCGGCTTGAGCGCCGCTCGTACTCCGGGCAGGAAAAGTAAGAGATCAAAGGCGCAAGGCTCATGAACGCTCCGGTCAACCCTAAGAAGCTCATCAAGGGCGCGACAGGCGATTGGGAAATCGTCATCGGCATGGAGATCCACGCCCAGGTAACGAGCCAGGCCAAGCTCTTCTCCGGTGCCTCGACGGCTTTCGGCGGCGATCCGAACAGCCACGTTTCCCTGGTGGACGCGGCCATGCCCGGCATGCTGCCCGTGATCAACGAGGAATGCGTCCGTCAGGCCATCCGCACCGGCCTTGGCCTCAAGGCCGAGATCAACCTGCGCAGCACTTTCGACCGCAAGAACTACTTCTACCCGGATCTGCCCCAGGGCTACCAGATCAGCCAGTACAAGAGCCCCATCGTGGGCGAGGGCGAGGTGATCGTGGACGTGCCGGAGACCGGCGAGACCATCATGGTGCGCATCGAGCGCCTGCATCTCGAGCAGGATGCCGGCAAGTCGATCCACGACCTGCACCCCACCATGAGCTTCGTCGACCTGAACCGCTCCGGCGTCGCCCTCATGGAGATCGTGTCGAAGCCGGACCTGCGCTCGTCCGACGAGGCCCGCGCCTACGTGACCAAGCTGCGCACGATCCTGCGCTATCTCGGCACCTGCGACGGCGACATGGACAAGGGTAACCTTCGCGCCGACGTGAACGTCTCTGTGCGCCGTCCGGGCGAGGAACTCGGCACCCGCTGCGAGATCAAGAACGTCAACTCCATCCGCTTCATCGGCCAGGCCATCGAATACGAGGCACGCCGCCAGATCGCGATCCTGGAGGACGGGGGCAAGATCGACCAGGAGACCCGCCTCTACGATCCGGGCAAGGGTGAGACCCGCTCCATGCGCTCCAAGGAAGAGGCGCACGACTACCGCTACTTCCCCGATCCGGACCTGCTACCGCTCGAGTTCGACCAGGCCTATGTGGACGATCTCGCGAAAGGCCTGCCCGAACTGCCCGACGAGAAGAAGGCGCGGTTCATGGCCGATTACGGCCTCTCGCCCTATGACGCGAGCGTGCTGGTGGCCGAGCGCAGCTCCGCCGACTTCTTCGAGGAGGTGGCGAAGGGCCGCGACGGCAAGGCCGCGGCGAACTGGATCATCAACGAGCTGTTCGGCCGCCTGAACAAGGAAGGCAAGGACATCTCGGAGACCCCGGTCTCAGCCGCCCAGCTCGGCGCCATCATCGAGCTCATCGGCGAGAACGTGATCTCCGGCAAGATCGCCAAGGACCTGTTCGAGATCGTGTTCACGGAAGGCGGCGACCCGCGCGAACTCGTGGAAACGCGCGGCATGAAGCAGGTGACCGACACCGGCGCCATCGAGAAGGCCGTGGACGAGATCATCGCGGCGAACCCCGACAAGGTGGAGCAGGCGAAGGCCAAGCCCACGCTGCTCGGCTGGTTCGTGGGCCAGACCATGAAGGCCACGGGCGGCAAGGCCAACCCGCAGGCCCTCAACGAGATCCTCAAGCGCAAGCTTGGGATCGAGTAAGGCCTTTTGGCCATCCCGGCGGACCGCACCCGCTCCCGCCGGGACTCATGCAGGCACCGAACCCGTGACCTCGCAGCCCAGCCCCTTCGCCTCGCACTGGCTGATCCGCGACATCGTGATCGCCTCGCATCGCGCCGCCGTCGGTCCGGGCGGTCTGCTCTTTGTCGGCGATTCCCTCGTCGAGGGTTTCTACTGGAACCAGGTCGGTTCGCTGCCCGTCCTGAACGCCGGCTATTCCGGCATCTGGACCGAGGCGCTGGAGCCGCGCGTCCCTCTTCTCCTGAAATCCGCCGAGCCCAGCATCGCGGTGCTGCTCGTCGGCACGAACGATGCCAAGAAGGATTGCACCGAGAGCGCTATCGATGGGGCAATGGAGCATTTCGACACGATCCTCCGCCACTTCGAAGCCGCCGCCGTGCCGGTGATCGTCATGACCCCGCCGCCGATCGAGCGGGCCAAGCGCCTCACGAGTTTCTATTCGGCGGACGCCATGACTTCCTTGAGTGGTCGAATCGTACAGATTGCGGATGGCCGCGCGGCTGCCATCGTCGATCTGCACAAGGCTTTCGGCGATGGCGCAGGTGCCGGTCGCGAAGGGCTCACGACGGATGGCGTTCATCTGTCGGCGAGGGCCTACCGGCAACTGCACGACGTGCTTGAACAAACCGCCGCCGGAGTGGCGATGAAGAAAGGTCCATGATGAACCTGGCACTTAAACGTGAAGACCTGCCCGTCATCCGGCCCGTTGCCGACGGGGACAGGCAGGACCTCTTCGGGCTGATCGCGATCTGTTACGCGGATTATCCCGGCTGCTTCGTCGATCCCCACGACGACCTGCCGGATCTGCGCGCGCCCGGCTCGTCCTATGCACAAACGGACGGCGC
>JAJFBI010000253.1 GCA_020697385.1 Microvirga sp.
CCTCCCAAGCCTTGCCGGCACCGGTGCACCCGGGGCTGCGCGAGACGCGCCGTGAAGCTCTCTGAGGGTTCGTCCCTGATGGGCTGAAGCGCAAGGCTTAAGGCCGAAAAGCCGTGCGCGGGAGGAAGGCTGCTTCCCGTCCGGGCGGATCTCCCGTCCCGAACCCCTTCGCGCGCCCGCAAGGACCGCGAGGTCGCCTCACGTCCCGCGCTTCCCTCGACCCACGAGACAGGCCAGGACCAAGCCCACAGCCGCCACCCCGCACAGGGGAGGGAGCACAGCCTCATGTCCGGATCAATAGCCCCGCTTCACATCCGCCAGGGCGCGGCCGAGCGCCTCGGCCAGGGTCTCGCGTTCCGGCGGCGAAAGGTCGTGGGCGATCACCACGTGCTCGTTGCGGGAGGCGATGGAGAGTTGCTGCATGCCGTATTCGTCGTCGACCTCCCGGTCGAGACGGGTCCAGAGCGGGTTGAACTGCCAGTCCTTCACCTCGCCCTTGGGGCTGACTTTGCGGAACAGGAGCCGGATCGGAGTCAGCTCGAGCAGCTCGAAGGCGTCGCCCTGCCGGTAGCTGACCCGGAAGGCGATGTAGAGGCCGAGGAAATCGAGACCGAAGAAGCCGGCCACCGGCCAGAAGCCCATGACCACGAAGGGGATGCTCGCCACCAGCGAAGTGAGGCAGACCAGCACCATGACGACCCTGAACGCTTTCGGGGTCAACGACCGATGCGGCCGGATGACGGCCGAGAACACCGGTTCCTCGAACCGGTCGGTCTCGCCTTCTATCGCCTTGCTGCCTGCCATAGCATAAGTATAACGCACGAATGTCCGATCTGAAGCCGCCAACCCGCCGCAGCTCCAAGCCGAAAGCGAAGCCTACTGTCCCGGCGAAAGCCGTGGGCAAGGCCGTGCGCGCCCGGATGCCGAAGCCCGTCGACCGGGCTACGATGATCGAGATCTTCCGCCGCCTGCATGCGGCCAATCCCGAGCCCAAGGGCGAGCTCGATTACACCAACCCTTACACGCTGCTGGTGGCCGTGACGCTCTCGGCGCAAGCCACGGATGTGGGCGTCAACAAGGCGACGAAGAACCTGTTTCCCGTGGCCGATACGCCGCAGAAGATGCTGGAGCTGGGCGAGGAAGGCCTGCGCCAGCACATCAAGACCCTGAACTTCTTCAACACCAAGGCGAAGAACGTCATCGCCATGGCCCGGCGCCTCGTGGAGGAGTTCGGCGGCGAGGTGCCCAACTCCGTCGAGATCCTCGAGACCCTGCCGGGGGTCGGGCGTAAGACCGCCAGCGTCGTCGTCAACATCGCGTTCGGCGATCCGCGGGTGGCCGTGGACACGCATATCTTCCGCGTCACCAACCGCCTGCCGCTCGCCATCACCAAGACGCCGCTCGACACGCAGGTGGCCCTCGAAAAGCTGATCCCGGACGAGTACCGGCTCCACGCCCATCACTGGCTGATCCTGCACGGCCGCTACATCTGCAAGGCGCGCAAACCCGAATGCTGGCGCTGCCCGGTGAACGACCTGTGCCGCTATCCGGATAAGACCATTCCTTAAATCGGAATGCCCGCGGGCTTGAAGCAACGAGACTGGCTTGGAATACAGGCAATGCCCGGCGTCGAGCAGGCCAAGCCTTCCGGGATGCGCCGGCAGACGACGCAACCATCGGTCCATTCGGCGCAGGACGGACCCGGAGTCGAGCCTTGGGCCGGAGCCTGAGAGTTCAGGCCTGCGCCTGCGATGATGGCGAACACTGCAACGAGCAACGCGACCGCAATGGAGAGCGTAACAGCGAGAGTCTCATCACGCGACAGCATGGATCAGCCGTAGACCATGAGGCCCGCGAGGCCCGCGGCTCCGACGAGGATGCGCCAATAGGCGAACGGCGTGAAGCCGTGGCGCGACACATAGTCGAGCAGCATCTTCACCACGAGCAGGGCCGCCACGAAGGCGGACAGGAATCCCGCGACAATGATCGCGAGATCGTCGGCGGAGAGGATCTTGTAGTTCTTCAACAGGTCGTAGGCGAAGGCGCCCGCCATGGTGGGCATGGCGAGGAAGAACGAGAATTCGGCCGCCGCGCGTTTCGATGCCCCCATCAGCATGGCGCCCACGATGGTGGCGCCGGAGCGCGACACGCCGGGGATCATCGCCACGCATTGAATGAAGCCGATCTTGAGGTACATCGAAAGGGGGAATCGGGTTGCGTCGGTCTTCGTCGCCTCCAGGGGCATCCGGTCGATCACGAGCAGCACGAAGCCTCCGACGATCAGCGTCACGCACACGATCCAGGGGTTGAAGAGCACCTCCTTGATGAAGCCGTGCAGCACGGCGCCGATCAGGGCGGCGGGCAGGAATGCGATCAGCACGCCGATGACGAAGTGGCGCGCCATGGGATCGTGCGGCAGGGCCTTGGCGATCGACCAGAGCTTGTTGAAGTAGACGGACAGGATCGCCAGGATCGCGCCGAGCTGGATCAGCACCTCGAAGGCTCTGCCCGTGGACTCGAATCCGAGAAAATGGCCGACGAGGAGCAGGTGGCCGGTCGAGGAGACGGGGAGAAACTCCGTCAGCCCTTCGATGAGGCCGAGAAAGAGCGCCTCGATGATTTGCGACATCGTTGAAAATCCTGAGAACGGCGCCAGATGCGGGAGCGCCTCCGTCTCTGTCAAGAAAGGTTTGCGCCGCAGGCGCGGCCCATCTGCGTCAGAGGCATGAGATTCACCAATATTCCTTACCAACCCTTAACGAAGCACGGCCTTATTCTTGCCGCCTGTTTCGCGTCAGCATCATTCATGGCCACCCTGCATTCTTATCCTTTTTGCCCGCAATCGCGGTTCGCGCGCCTCATTGTTGCGGAACTCGGCCTTGAACCGGATGTGGTCGAGGAGAAGCCGTGGGATCGGCGCATCCCGTATCTCGAGATCAACCCGGCCGGCAACCTGCCGCTCTTCATCGACGACAACGGACTTGCGGTGCCCGGTCCCATGGGCATTGCGGAATACCTGGACGAGACCAGGGGGGACGAGCTTCGGGATCGCCGCTTTCTGCCAAGTGATCTCGCTGGGCGGGTTGAGGTGCGCCGCCTGCTCGATTGGTTTCTGGTCAAGTTTCACGGCGAGGTGTCGGATTATCTTGCCACAGAAAAGATCTATAAGCGGTTCACACCCGGCGAATTGGGGGGCGGTCCGCCGGATATGGGCGCGATTCGCGCGGCCCAGACCAATGTGCGATACCATCTCAAATATATCGGTTTTCTGATTTCAAAGCGGAATTGGCTCGCCGGCGACCAGATGACCTATGCGGATCTGGCGGCGGCGGCCCATCTGTCGGTGGTGGATTATCTCGGCGACGTGCCATGGAACGAGGACGAGACAGCGAAACTTTGGTACGCCAGGATCAAGTCCCGGCCGTCCTTTCGCGCGCTCCTGGCGGACAGGGTGCCGGGCATGGCGCCGGCGGACCATTACGACAATCTGGACTTCTAGAGCATGATCAGGACAAGTGGGAACCGGTTGTCCGCCCGGATCATGCGGCAAATGTGAAAGCCGGGGAAGCCCTCAAAGGCGTCTTCGTCGAGCGCGCCAAGGCGCTCGGCTTCGATATTGTTCGCATCGCCCGGCCGGATGCGATCCCGCTCGCGCCGGAGCGTCTTCAGGCTTGGCTCGAGGCCGGTCATCACGGCTCCATGGAGTGGATGGCGGACACGGCAGAGCGCCGCGCCGATCCCCGCACCCTCTGGCCGGAGGTGCGCAGCGTCATCCTGCTCGGGCTGAACTACGGGCCGAACGACAATCCTCTCGCGGAACTCGCGCATAAGGATCGCGGCTACATTTCGGTCTATGCCCGCAACCGCGACTACCATGACGTGATCAAAGGCAAGCTCAAGGAGGCGGCGGGCTTCCTTGCGTCGAAAGCCTCCTCCGACGTGAAAGTCTTCGTCGATACGGCGCCGGTGATGGAAAAGCCGCTCGCCGAATCGGCGGGCCTCGGCTTCCAGGGCAAGCACACGGTGGTCGTGTCGCGGGAGTTCGGCAACTGGCTGTTCCTTGGCGCCATCTTCACCACGGCGGAACTGCCCGCCGACACGCTGGAAAGCAACCATTGCGGCTCCTGCCGCCGCTGCCTCGACATCTGCCCGACCAAGGCCTTTCCCGCACCCTACCAACTCGATGCGCGCCGCTGCATCTCGTATCTCACCATCGAGCACAAGGGGCACATTCCGGCGGAGCTGCGCCCCGGCATCGGCAACCGCATCTTCGGCTGCGACGATTGCCTTGCCGTGTGCCCCTGGAACAAGTTCGCGCAAGCAGGCCGCGAGGCGCGTCTCGTGCAGCGGGATGACCTTGCCCTCCTGCCGCTGGCGCATCTCGCCCGCCTCGACGATCCCGCGTTCCGCGCCCGCTTTGCCGGTACGCCGATCAAGCGCACGGGCCGCGACCGGTTCATCCGCAACGTGCTGATCGCCATCGGCAACTCGGGCGACGAAGGTCTTGCTGGCGAGGCAGAGCGTCTGCTGGACGATGCCTCGCCGCTGGTGCGCGCCATGGCGGTCTGGGCGCTCGGGCGTTTGCTGCCGTCCGAGGCGGTGGCTGAACGCGCAGCCGAGCGGCTGGAGCGGGAGAACGACCCGGATGTGCGCGAGGAATGGCACACGGCAATGGCGACACGGATCGAGGCCGTGGCCTAATTCGAAGAACCGAACCAACATCCTCTCACCTCATCCTGAGGAGGATTGCGTGAGCAATCCGTCTCGAAGGAGGATTCAGTGCTCTCTGGAAGCTCCTTCGAGACGCCGCTTGCAGCGGCTCCTCAGGATGAGGGTTCAGGGTTTGAGGTCTGGCTTTGATATAGAGCTAGCCTCAAGCGGCGTGGCGGTTCGCCGTCGGGCCGAAATGATCGATATAGCGTGGGTTGATCGCCGAGACGGGCAGCACCACGAGCACGTCGGTGGTGCCGAACTGCCGGTCGATCACCGCGCCCGTGCCAAAGGTGGCGCCAACGCGCAGATAGCCCTTGATCAGGGGCGGCAGGGCATGGAGGGCAGCCTTCGGGTCGATAGCGTCCTTGGGCAGGATATCCATGGGGGTGAAGCGTTCCGGCAGGGCGCTGGCCTGCCACTCGACCGGTGCGGCGGCGTAGTGGTGCAGGAAGCTCAAGGGAAGCGCCAACGCCCGCGGGTCCGTGCCCTCCAGGCTGGCGCAGCCCATCATCACGTCGATGCGGTGATGGAGCACGTAGGCCCAGATGCCATGCCACAGCAATTCGACCGTGCG
>JAJFBI010000254.1 GCA_020697385.1 Microvirga sp.
TCGGCATCCCTAACCTGCGCGAAGAGAAAGCCACGCCCATCCCCGAGATGCGGATTGTAGGTTCTGAACTGATGGCCGTGATAGCGCAGGGCGAGCGGTTGCTCGAAGCTACCGGGCAAAGGACTGAAGCGACCGAAATGATCGACCCATTCCTGATCGGTAAGGGTATCGAGTCCAACCCGCCTCGCCCAGCGTTGGTTGCGGTAGCGCAGGATGTGCTGCGGGAATCTCGCCGGTTCCACAACATCGTAGAAGGACGGTCCAAGTTCCTCATGATGCTTTGAGGAAGAGAAGGATAAGGCGTAGGGCATTCGAGCAATCCGGTTCAACCTATGTTCAAGTCGACCCACGCTGAATTGTTCATCTGACTGGCCGAGGTGCCAAGCGTGGCTCACACTGTTCGAGCCTGACGATCAGAATCGCGGGTCCAGGATATGCCGAGATCTGCCTGCTACAATGTTTCAAATCGTTCTAGCAGAGCCCGTTTCTACCGGTAGTCTAAAATTTTTTCGGGTAAGGCCTGATTCTGAAACCGCTTTGGTTGCTGGACGTTCGGGCAAGATGCTCAAGCATCTGCATCGGGTGTTCCCTTGATCTTGTGCTTTAGTCTATTGGCGTCTGCGGCATCGTCTCTTAAGCTTCTATCCACCGAAGCAAGCGGAGGCGGGTCCATGGCATTAAGAGATGTGCTGAGCCTTTGTGGCCGAATAGGTTTGATCGTCGCGGCATTCGCGTTCGTTGCCAGTATCGTTGCAGGGCCCCTTCTTGAGAAAGTTCTGTCTTCCCAGCTCACAGTGACGGAGCGCAGTGCTCTGCCCGCACTGCCTCCTGCCGACAATCCCTCCGAGCGGCAGACCGGAAAGCCAGGCTAACATCTTCTTAGAGATCTGTGGGGCATAACCCACTTCATCGCCCATGCAGGCAGGAATGCAACTCCATGTCCGGGGAAGCGCGATGAGCAGCGACACGCTATTGAGACAGGAAATTCGTTATTCGATCGGTCATATCCGCAGCATGATCGATAATTATTCAGGCTTGTATTCAGGAGAGAACCTCGCGCGCGATGTCCTGCGCTACTGCGATGAGATGGCAGATGCCGGAACTTCGTATCCACGCCTGCAGGAGGCGAGGCGACTCGTGGAGGACCGTTGCAGACGGCTTGCTCAGGACACTGACCGTTTTGCGTTGCGCGATCCTGCCGTGATCGCAGCCTCACGTGCCCAGGTAGTGGCTGCCCTCGATAGGCTTCAGGATGTGGTGCTCGAGTGGCGTAAAGCTCACATGACCGTACCGTCGTCCGGGCGATTGTTGCGCAGGAAGAGCTTGTAAGAAGTCAAGCGCCCTGAGCTTCGCGGAGTTCACAGACGCTTGGTTTTGATGGACGCAGTCGCCGGCACGTCGACTGCGTCCGGTTCGGGCACAGGCTCTGACTTCGGCATATCAAGCCCATATACATCGTTCCGGAAGTGGACGATTCCATCGGCCGTCGCGTACCCCGTCAGGTAAACCCACGCGACCGGAACGGGCTTGTCGAGCCGAATGTCCTGACGCGCCGCACTGGCGATGGCGGCGTCAATGTCAGACTTCGTCCAAGAACCTGAAGGTCCGTTGGTGCCGCGCAGCAGCCACTCGGCGAAGCCAACCACATCGGCGACGCGAACACAGCCCGAAGAATGAAAGCGGATGTCCTGCGCAAAAAGCTGTTTCTTTGGCGTGTCGTGCATATAGACCGCATGTTTGTTCGGCATGTCGATGCGGATCTGACCCAGGGAGTTGATTGCGCCCGGATCCTGTCTCAGCGTGTAGTTGACGGCGTTCTGCGTCGACCAATCGATCGCCTTCGGATCGACCTCCTGGCTTTTTGCATCCAGGATGCGGATCTTCATCTTCTGCAGATAGTCCGGATCCTTCCGGACATGGGGGATGATGTCCTTCTTGATGAGGGAGACCGGCACCGTCCACGTCGGGTTGAGGTTGACCGCCGTGACGCGGGTCTCGACGCTGGGCGAAGGTCTGTCCGCCTTGCCGACGATGGCGACATAACGCCGGACAACTTGACCCTGCTCGACTGCCTCCACGGCGGCCGAGGGAATGTTGACCACTACATACCGGTCACCGAAGGAGAAAGTGGAACTCGCCAGGCGTTGTGCGGAGGCTGTGAGCTGACGATGACGCGTTGCTGCAGAAACATTGAGAGCCTCCAAAGTTCTTGCCCGCACTGCACCGGATTCCGACAGGCCGTGCCTTGCCTGGAAGCGCTTGACTGCGCTGGTGAGAGCGGCGTCGAAAGTGCTACCGCTCGCGAGTTCGGGAGAGAGATCTCCTTCGATGACGAGACGCTGCCGGAGAGCCGGGACGAGCGGCCCCTTGTCGCCAGCCTTCATGACGGTTCCATCTGGGAGCGAAGGCCAGCCTCCTGCTTCGGCAATGCGTTTGTAAGTCCAAGCAGCCCGCATGGTGTTGATGAAGGTGCTGGCATCCAAAGCCGGGCGGGTATCCTGCGAGATCGTCGCCACAGGGACTTTTGGCGGAAATGCCGGTGGACCGGGTTTGGTGACTGCCGGAACAGCAGCTTTCTGTCGCGGTTCGGGTTCCGACGAGGGTCCGGCGGGACTCGATGGCTGACGGGCTGGAGCGGTCACGGATATCGGCTCGGAGGCAGCCAATGCTTCATCCAGGCTACTCAATGCTGAGCACGAGAGAATGATCAAGCTTAAGGTGACAGGGAGACGTGCTGCATTCCGGTAGGTCATGGGGCGACTATGGCCCAGGATGGTTTACAAAGTGCTGCTCCAGGCGGCGGTGGAGCTGTCTGCAACTGGCTTGAGGCCCATGCGTTGTCCTCGCCTCAGCCCTCTCGCGTACGAGTTCCTTCATGCACGTGAAGCCCGCTCCCTCTCAGGACATCCGGCGGATCGACCTCACCTTGCCATCCTCCATCGGTCTCCATGCGGTTCGCCTGATAGAGCAGGCTTCCGATACCGATCAACGGCAACTCATCTACGTGTCGGCGGGCGAGAACCGGGCCGAACAGATGGCTCAGGCCATAAAGGGTCTGGCGCCAGATCTAGAGGTTTGTCTGTTGCCCCCTTGGGATTGTCTTCCTTATGACAATGCCTCTCCTTCACGGGAGGCACTGGGACGGCGCATGTCTGTCCTGCGGTGCATGAGCGAGCCGGCGAAAGATACGCGGCTTCTGATCACGAGCAGTGCCGCCATCGTCCAGCGTGTGCCGCCGCGAAGAATCTGGAAGCAGGCCTGCTTGCACCTCAAGACAGGTGAGATCTTCTCGCAGGATGAACTGGAATTCTATCTTCTGCGTGCAGGATACATTCTGGATGAGAGGGTAGACGAGCCAGGTGAGGCTGCTATCCGCGGGCAGGTCATTGATATCTTTCCAGCGAGCAGCCCCTTGCCCTATCGGGTTGAGCACGACGGGCAGATCATTGCCGCCATCCGTTCATACGATCCCGTTTCGCAGCGGACCGAAGCGGAGGTTGAGGACCTCTTTCTGGATCCGGCTTCCGAGATTCTGCTCGAGAGAACAGACGATGGCTCGCTGCCGGAACGTTCCGACGGAATGGAGCATCGGCTGCCGGAGCACTACGCGTCTTTGGAGACGATCTTCGATTACTGGCCGGATGCCCCCGTTGTGATTTCCTCCGGAGTGGAGGAGCGGCGCCAACTTGTGATGGAGCAGGTCGCCGATGCCTATCGGAGTCGTATGTCGCTGCGTACCGAGGGTGGCACGGGTGGTGCCGTGGCTCTGGACCGGCTGTTCATCGGAGATGATGAATGGCAGGAAATTCTGTGCAAGCGACGTTTGACCCTCATCCATGCCGCATCGGAGGAGGAGGCCAAGCAGAGCATTGTCCCGCGCTTTGCTGCTGCCGTGAGACCGTCGCATGCGCTTGCAAGCTTCATTGAGGCGCAGCGACGCAGTGATCGGAAGATCGTTCTGGTGGCAGCCACGAACGAGGATCTCAATCGCATGAGCCGCCGGGCTCAGTCCCTGCAATTCAGCTCGACCCCGATCAGGCGCTGGAGCGACGCCGTCGCCGGGCCAGCGGAGGGATTGTTTGCCCTCCAGGCCGATATTCGGAGCGGGTTCGTCGACGAGCGGCACGGCATCGCTGTCGTGACAGCGGCCGATGTGCTGGGGAGCCGCGCGTCGACCGGACAGGGACAGGAAGTCCGGTCGATCGCTCATCAGTTCACCGACATGCAGTTTCAGATCGGCGATGCGATCATCCACGTCGATCATGGGCTCGGCCTTCTGGCGGGTACCGAAACCATCAGCGCAGGGGACGGGGAACTGAGCGATACTGTTCGGTTGACTTATGCGGGCGACACGACCCTCATGATTCCTGCCACGGATATGGGCCGCGTATGGCGGTATGGCCGCATGTCCGAAAAACTGCAGCTCGACAAGCTGAAGAGCGACGCCTGGACCACGAAGCTGGCCGCAATCGAAGCGGAGACTCGGGAAACAGCCGACCGTTTGGGCAAACTGGTCAAGGCTCGTGAAGCGGTGAAGCTGGAACCGCTCGTTCCTCCAGGGCGCGAGTACGAACGCTTCGTGGCGCGCTTTCCCTTCTCCGAGACTCCGGATCAGTTGCGTGCCATCGGGGATGTCTTGGAAGACCTGGCCTCAGGTCATCCCATGGATCGGCTTGTTTGTGGTGATGTAGGCTTCGGAAAGACAGAAGTCGCACTGCGCGCTGCGGCAGCCGCGGCACTGTCGGGCAAACAGGTTGCTGTGATAGCGCCCACGACGGTTCTGGCGCGCCAGCACATGCGCAGCTTCGAGAGGCGCTTTTCAGGGTTCGGTATTCAAGTGGCGCATCTGTCACGCCTCGTGACGGCGTCCGAAGCGCGGGCCGTGAAGAAGGGGTTGGCCGACGGGTCGGTGCGGATCGTGATCGGCACGCACGCCTTGGCTGCCAAGGGGGTAACTTTCAAGGATCTCGGCCTCGTCATCATCGACGAGGAGCAGAGGTTCGGCGCAGCCCATAAATCGAAGCTTCGTGCAATGGCCTCACGCGGGCATGTGCTGACGCTGACCGCAACGCCCATTCCGCGTACCTTGCAGTCTGCCCTGGTCGGTTTGCAGAAGCTGAGCATCATCGCGACACCTCCGGCCCGGCGACAGCCCATTCGCACCTTCCTGACGGAGTTCGATCCTGCGACTGCCCGGCAGGCTCTCATGCGCGAGCGTCGCCGCCGTGGGCAGAGCTTCGTGGTCTGCTCCCGTGTGGAGGACATCGAGCCG
>JAJFBI010000255.1:0-5270 GCA_020697385.1 Microvirga sp.
GAAAGTCTTCGATAAGGACGGGAAGCTCCTGCGGGAAATCGGTAAGGGTATATTCAAGACGGTGATGAATGAGATCGGCTACTGCGCCGAGAACGGGAAAACCTACATTCCAGAATACGGCGAAAAGATCTGGGAAATGGATGGCGTGAATGCCGAGCCGAGGCTGATAATCAAAGATCTCTTTAACGGAGATCATAAGAACGGAGGCATGACGTGCAAAGACGGCTATCTTTATTTCGCACTTGGATTTCCGAGCAACAGTGGCTTCGCTGATCCCGATAACCATGGCTGGACCGACATTCCCAATGACCCCTTTTGGGTTAAACATCAGGACGGTCACGGTACCACGCCGCACGATCCAGTATGTCGTGACATTGTACATACTGGGCTGAACGTCAGATCTTCCGACGGCCGGATGACTGGAGCGTTGCTGCCCGTCGGAGTGCCGGCCAAGCCTGGCATGATAATCAAGGCTCGCGTGCCCTGTGGCGGCTCGATCATGCGAGTAAAGATGACCGATCAAGGAGCCGACGGCATCTACCCTCACGAAAAAATGCAAGTCTATGCCATGGGCTTCCGCAATCAGGCCGGTGTGGCCTTCGGACCGGCCGGAACCAAATGGGCGAACGCGCTGGCGGTGGCGGACAATGGCGCCAACGACCTTGGCCATCGGCGCATTGCCAACGCCCCGGAGAAGCTGTTCATCGTTACGGAGCAGGGTCAGGACGCGGGTTTCCCCGATAAGGAAGGCTTTGGCTTTGTCACTAACAAGCGTTTTGCTTGGCAGGCCTACCGCGGCAATCCGGTGGATCGGCCGCTGCCGCAGCTCTACATTGGCGAAAAGCCGTTCGTACCTACTGTGCCACCGTATAGGTTCCAGATTCACATCGATGGCACGCGGGGTGTCCCGCTGATCGCCGCAAACCCCAACCCGAACGGCTACATCAACCCGGTGCTCGAGTGGGACACTAACAATCCCATCGACGGAATAGCGTGGAGCGCCAAAAATTTCGGGGCGGATAACAATCTCTTTGGCGCCGTGTTCGGAATTCTTGACACCGGACCGGAGAGCCTTGTCCCGACTTGGCCGCTCGTGCTGCGTGTTGAGTTCCTTGAACCAGCCGGCGTGAAATGGTCGGCGTTTGCCCAGAATGTTGAGCCGGGCCCGAACGCATACCAAAAGCCTGAAAACCGGGGCGGGCTTGAGCGGCCCAATAAAGTTGTATTCAGTAACGATGGACGTACCATGTATGTGGTGGACTACGGCGAGGTCTTTGCCGACTTCCAAATGAAGCCGCAGTTTTATACTGTGCCCAAGTCAGGCGTCATTTGGACCATCACGTACGAGCGCTAGCCGACGTTCCATGGCGCGACCTGAAGATCTCGGACGCGGCAGGAGTATCTCGAGACGACAGGCGCTTGCGGGCGGCGGCGTGGCCGCGCTCGCAGGGGCTGCGCCATCTCCCGCCGCCGCGGAAGCCGCCACGCAGCCCTGCGCGCCGCCGTCTACGCGGATCGCCGTACGGGCCGACCTTGTCGTGGGCAGCCTGCCGAAGTTCTGGCGCTGCACCGGCTTCACCCCGGCCGAGCTCCTTCTCTTTCCGGAGATGCGCCAGACGCTGAGCTTCCTCGGCGCCATTCCCAACCGCGGGATCGAGTTCGTGCGCGTGCATTTCCTCCTCGACCTGATCGAGGCGACGCGCCTTGCCGGCCGCATCGCCTATGAGTGGGCGCTCCTCGACCAGGCGCTCGATAGCCTGCTCGAGCGCGGCTTACGACCTTTCTTCGAGCTCATGGGGAATCCTTCCGGCGTCTTTGACGATTTCGAGGACCTCGACCAGCTACGCGCCTGGCGCGACCTCATCGCCGAGCTCACCTCGCGCTGCGCGGCCCGCTACGGCCGCGCCGAGGTGCGGGAGTGGTGGTTCGAGACCTGGAACGAGCCGGACCTGCCCTTCTGGCGCTGGGGCGAGCGCGGATTCCTCAACTATGTCGACGCCTGCCGGGCGGGGCTCGACAGGGTCGACCCGAGCCTTCGTTTCGGCGGGCCCGGCACGGCTGTGACCCTCTCGCCTGCCTTCCGTGCCTTCCTCGACCATTGCGACAGCGGCACGAACTTGCTCACTGGCGAAGCAGGCGTGCGGCTCGACTTCATCTCCGTGCACGAGAAGGCCTCGCGGGAGCACGAGGCGGACCTCACCCCGGATCCGCTGTCGGTGATTGAGCGCGAGCGGCGGGCGGTCGACCACATTCGCGCGCGCCATCCGCGCCTTGCGGGCCTGCCCTTCATCAACAACGAATGCGATCCCGAGGTCGGCTGGCTCGTGCCGCATACCTACCGCGCGCTACCCTACTACGCGGCGCTGATGGCAAAGATGATCGATCAGCGCCGGCGGCTCATGATCGAGGGCGCGGGCGTGGACTGCCCGCTCATGAGTAACGACAACGGCTTCATCGGCCGATTCCCCCATCGCTCGCACCTGGCCTATTTCGGAGGGCGCCGGATCGCGCGGGCACAGGCAGAGCACCGCACGGACCTTACGGCGGTGCGCGCCGGCCGGGCCGCGAACCTGCCATTCGAGCTCGTCAAGAAGCCGGCGCTAGTGGTCACCGAGATGCTTGCGCTCCTCGGGATCGGGCGCTGCGCGGTCGAGGCCGCGCTCGACCCAGACCAGGATGGGCTCGGCGTGCTCGCGACCCGCGCGGGCGCGGCGGAGCGGATCGCGATCCTCCTCTACAACAGCCGCGACCACATTCGTGCATCGGGCGAGCGCCGCGTTAGCCTCTCGTTCGCCGGCCTGCCGGGGGGCGCCTACAGCATTGCGATCGTGCGGCTGGATGACGCCAATGGCTGCGCCTTCAATCTCTGGGACGCTTGGCAAGCGCCGGATCCGCCGAGTGCCGAACAGCTCGATCTCATGCGCCGGGCCGCCGAGGCCACGCTCGCAATCGAGGAGCGGAGCGCAACCGCGGCGGGCCTCAGCCTCGAGCTGACGGTGCTCCTCCCCTCGGTGACCCTCGTCCTCGCTGAGAAGGCGTCGGGCGCAGCGCCAAACCCACCGACAGGTTTGCGGGCCGAACCACAGAGGGGCCTCACTGCGCGTGAAACCATGCTCCTCACCTGGAGGCCCGGCGCGCATGCCGGCGCGCAGTTTTTCGAGGTGCTGTTCGCGCGCGGCGCCGGCGGGCCCTTCGAGCGCGTGAGTCCGGCGCCGCTCATCTCCGCCGCTTTCCTGCATGCCCGCGAGCCGGGAAGCGGGCGCTACTTTGTAGAGGCGAGAAGCCTCGGCGGAGCGACTGCCCACTCGGCACCGATCGAGGCGTAAGCCGCTTCGATTCAGCTCGCCAGCGCGTGAACCTCCCGGAGCACGGTTGCAATCTCCTCCGGCGTGTTCCGGATGCAGAACCAAGAGGCGGCTCACGCAGCGGCCGGTCTTAGGGTGCGCCCAATAGGAAGTGGACGTCGCGAGAGAGGCGAGAGCTTCGCGATCGCCGGCGTGGCGTTGTGGAGCCGACAGAACCCCATCGCCTCCGCGAGCTTCGGACCGTCGTCGCGCTTCCTCGACCTTGACGAACTCCGCCAGGAGCTCCCAGCGTCCGCCGTTCTCCTCGACCGACTTCCGCTGCGCCTGGATCCCGAGGCCGAGAGGCCCTTGCTTGTTCGTCGAGACCCGCAGGTAGCTGACGAAACCACGACGCATTCCGCTCCTCCGAACGACCGTTCGAAGGAGAGAGCGGAATAGACAGCCACTAGATGTGTACAGCGACTACCTGGCGGGCGGTGCGCAGGCCGTTCGGACCGCCGCTGACCTTGATCTCATCAGTGACCTTAAGCGACTTCCCAGCAGTACCTCGGGCATCCAGCGCACGGTGCGCTACACCGAGCTCGCAGCCGATCGCTTCAAATTCTTCTGGGAGAACGAGGCTTAGATTGGTGCTCGCGGTCGTCAGGGCTGCTCCCTTGCCATACCATCGGCCTCTCTCATCAGCATTTCGTCTGCAGGCTTCATATCCATGATCACGGCCGACGTCGCTGCGGTGCTGGGCAAAGTTCGGCGGCCCGGCGACTTCTTCGCCGCCGGCACAACCGAGTTGCTGGCCCCGCTGCTGGAGGTCGAGGGGGCCGGCCCCGTGGCGCTGCCCCTGCTGCCGATCCAAGCCAGGGAGCTCATTGGCGTTGCCGAACCCGCCCCCTACGGTCGTGGCGAGCAGACCGTGATCGACCCGGCGGTTCGGCGTTGCTGGCAGATCGGCCCGGATCGGGTGCGCATCCGCGGCCGGCACTGGGCCCGGACGCTGGAGACAATCCTGGCCCGCGTCGCAGAGGGGCTCGGCGTCGATGCCCCGATCACAGCCGAGTTCTACAAGCTGCTGCTCTATGATGAGGGCAGCTTCTTCATCGGCCATCGTGATACCGAGAAGACGCCTGGCATGTTCGCGACCCTCGTGGTCGCGCTGCCGTCCTCGTTCGCAGGTGGCGAGCTGGTCGTGCGCCACAAGGGCCGCGAGGTCCGGCTCGACCTGCGCTGCGACGACCCGGCGGAGGCCGCCTTCGCCGCCTTCTACGCCGACTGCGTGCACGAGGTCCTGCCTGTCACGAAGGGCTACCGCCTGACTCTGGTTTACAATCTGGTGCGTGGCCGGGGTCGATTACCCGAGCCGCCCGACTATGCGGGCGAGCAGGCCCGTGCGGCCGCGCTGCTGCAAGCCTGGTGCCATGCGAAGAGGCACCCTGGCGATGCCACCCCCGAGAAGCTAGTCTATCCACTGGAGCACGCCTACACACCAGCCGAGCTGGGGTTCGCGGCCCTGAAGGGCGCCGATGCCGCCGTCGCCGGCGTGCTCACCGCAGCCGCGCAGCAGGCGCGCTGTGACCTGCATCTGGCCCTGCTCACGGTGGAGGAGAGTGGGGCCGCCGAATACTCTGAGAGCTACGGATCGCGCCGGGGACGATGGGGGCGAGGGGGGGCGGAGGACGAGTTCGAGGCCGGTGAGGTCTTTGACCGGCACATGACCCTGTCGAACTGGTACCGCCTCGATGGCAGCGCCTCCACGCTCGGTGACATTCCGGTGGAAGCAGAGGAATTCTCACCGCTTGATGCCTGCCATGACCTAGCACCCGATGAGGAGCATTTCCACGAGGCCACCGGCAACGAAGGCACGTCCTTCGAGCGGACCTACCGGCGGGCCGCACTGGTGCTCTGGCCAAGCGAGCGGATCTTTGCCGTCCTGAGCCAGGCCGGGCTGCCCGTGACCTTGCCCTATCTCGA
>JAJFBI010000255.1:5286-8205 GCA_020697385.1 Microvirga sp.
ATCTCGACGACCTGACCCACCGCTGGGCCGGCAGCGCAGGGGATCAACAATCATGCCTCTGGCGCGAGGCGCATGACCTCGCCAGTCATATGCTCGCGCAATGGCCGACGCAGAATTGGTATCCGCGCAGGGACAAGGCCCCGAGTGACGCCACCCGGATGCTCACCCTGCTAACCCGGCTCGACGACACGGCGCTGATCGAGCGGTTCCTGACCGAAGTCACCGCGGCAGGGCACTATGACAAGGCTGATAACGCGGCCATCCTCGATGCCCTCGACCACTTGCCGCCGGGCCGGGCCAAGACGTTGATCGAGCGCATTGTGGCGGGGACGGCCACCACTGCCCTCGGGGCCAGCGCCGATCTGCTAGTCCGAGCGGCAGCCGCTTGGGGACCGGAGCGTGCGGCCACCTTAGTGGGCGCGGCCACCCGTCTGGTCGAGGCACTGCCGGGCGACCCCGCGGCGCGCCCCGCACCGCGTGAGCCGTGGCAGCGCCCATCGCGGGTAGACCCAGCCATTGTCATCGACCTCCTGACGGGCCTCAGCCTGATCGATCCAATGCTGGCCGACCGGAGCTTGGACCACACCCTCGCATGGCCCAAGACCTATGACCTTGATGCCGTCCTTATTCCGGCAGCCCGCACGCTGGTTAGCGCCGGCACGATACAAGGCATGGCAGCGATCGACCGGCTGCAAGCCGCGTGTGTCGCGCATCTGCGCGCCAGGATTGCCGAACCCTTGTCGCCGCCGACCGACTCGCAGCGCGTGAGCACGCTCCCCTGCCACTGTCACCACTGTGCCGACCTGGCCCGCTTTCTCGCTGATCCCGAGCGCCAGACCTGGGCTCTCAAGGCTGCCGAAGGTGTCCGCAGCCACGTTGAGGATAGCATCCGGCGGGCCGGGAGCGACCTTGACACCACGACCGATCGACGAGGCCGCCCCTTCAGCTTGGTGTGCACCAAAAATCAGGCCAGCTACGACCGGCGCGCCAAGCAACGAAGGCAGGATCTCAATGATCTGTCACGGCTCACGGGCTGAGGATAGCCGCCCAATCTGCATCAATATTCCGCACGACAGAAGTCGTCGAAATTCTTAGTCTGGGGCCCATGCGGAATGCATGTGTATGCACCCGGGCGCCATAGCGTACCTTTGCACCTACTGTTTGCTTAATGGATGCTTTCCCCGCTCCAGCGATCGCGCCCAGCCCAGTAGGAGCACAAGGGACAGGTCGGTCCCTGGTAGTCGATCCCCTCCTCGTGCGGGCAGCCAATGATCCGGTCCACCATCGCAACCGAGCGCACGCCAAAGCTCTCCATGTAGGCCAACACCTCTTCGGCCACCCGGACGTCCTCGCGCACATCGCCTGGATCGGCGAACCAGCGCTTCAGCTCAAGCGCCTCCTGGTTCTCGGCCAGAACGATGCCGACCGTCACCTTGCTCGCCCGGTGGTTATCCGGTCCGTAGAAGGCGACCGTAGCCACCGGGAAGCCTCGAAAGCCTTTCTTGGCTTTCTTGGTCAGCCGCTTGCGTGCTTGCTCCCGGAACATGCTTTTCCCACTCAGCTGTCCGGCCCTGTCCTATTTGACCACCGCCGCGAACTCAAAGCCCAACCCGGCCGACCCGCTCTCAAATCCCTCGCCGACCCCGGACATTGTGCCGCCGGAGGCTCCGCCTGAGCGGCTGCCAAAACGGCTGCCAAATGACCCGCCAGCCGATACGCCGGGTGCTTCGACACCGATGCGCCAGCGCCTTTGAATCAGTCGGTGAAGGGGCTTTGTCACGCGAACCTCGCACACGGCGGTAAGGTAAGGCATGCAGCCCGTCTCCTACGCACGCCACCAGTTTCCACCCGATGTCATCCGACATGCCGTCTGGCTCTATCTCCGGTTCACATTGAGCTACCGAGATGTCGAGGAGCTCTTAGCCGAGCGCGGGCTTGAGGTCTCCTACGAGACCATCCGGCGCTGGGTGCTCAAGTTCGGACCGGCGTTCGCCCGGAATTTGCGCCGGCTGCGGCCTCGTCCCAGCGGCCAGTGGCACCTCGACGAGATGGCGGTTGTGATCGGGGGCAAGCGCCTCTGGCTGTGGCGAGCCGTCGATAGCGAGGGCGAGATCCT
This sequence comes from Microvirga sp., assembly GCA_020697385.1. Classification (GTDB taxonomy): domain Bacteria; phylum Pseudomonadota; class Alphaproteobacteria; order Rhizobiales; family Beijerinckiaceae; genus Microvirga. The sequence goes on from JAJFBI010000255.1 coordinate 7,403, forward strand.
GGACATCCTCGTGCAGCCGCGCCGAGACAGAGCCGCAGCCCTCAGGCTCATGCGCAAGCTCTTGAGGAAGCAGGGCTATGCTCCGGACGTGCTCGTGACGGATCGCCTGCCCTCGTATTCCTGTGCGCGGCGGCAACTCGGGTTGCGGGCTCGCCATGAGCAGGGCTTGCGCAAGAACAACCGCGCCGAGAATTCGCACCAGGTGGTGCGACGACGAGAACGGAAGATGCAGCGCTCAAGTCGGCTGGATCAGCGCAGCGCTTCCTCTCCGCTCATTCTGCAGTCCACAACACCTTCAACGTTCAGCGCCACCTGATCTCCCGCCGAACGCTCCGCCGCTTCGGAGCTGAAGCTACCCAGCAATGGAAACGCGCGACGACGGCCGCCTGAGCGCGCCGCCTCAATCCTGCCGTCCGTCTGGCGCGCCCGTTCTCGTGACAGTGCCTCGGCGAGCCGATCATGCCGATGGTCGAGCGCGTGAAGCGATGGCTCGCCGAGGGCAAAGAGGTTCGGATTTTCACGGCTCGGGTTGACGGCGGTGAAGCCGCGCTGGCGATGGGCGACACTAACGGTGCCGTGATGCGCGATGTCGCGATGGTTCGAAGCTACATCGAACAATGGTGCGAGCGGCACATCGGGCAGGTGCTTCCGGTCACGAACCGAAAAGATTACGGATTGATCGAGTTTTGGGACGACCGGTGTGTACAGGTTATCCCGAACACGGGAATTGCGGTTGTCGCGCCCGAAATGTCAGAGGCGCTAGCACGGACAGGTAAGCCGTGAGGAAGCCGAAGAACCGTTCC
>JAJFBI010000256.1 GCA_020697385.1 Microvirga sp.
GGCACGGGCTGGAGTTGAACCAGGACGGCATCCGCCGCTCGGCTTATCAGCTCCTGTCCTATCCCAGCATTGGCTGGTCCGACCTGGAGCGGATCTGGCCGGATTTGGCTGTAGTGAGTGCTCCCATTCGCGATCGCCTGGAGACGGACGCCACCTATGCGGTCTATCTCGACCGGCAGCAGGCGGACATTGCCGCATATCGGCGCGATGAGAGCGTGGTGCTGGAGCAGAGCATCGATTTTCAGGGGCTTCCCGGGTTGTCGAATGAGATCAAGGCCAAGCTCGACCGGGTGCGTCCGAGAACCATCGGTCAGGCGGCCCGGATCGAGGGGATCACGCCTGCAGCTCTGACTCTCCTGGCTGCACATGCTCGCAAGGCACCCGGCCGTGCGGCCCGTTCTTCCGATCCGGTGCAGGCATGACATCAAGGATATCGGCATCCGACCTGAATGTTTCACGTGAAACATTCGAGAAGCTTGAGCTGCTGGAGCGGGAGCTTCGCCGCTGGCAAGGGATCAAGAACCTTGTCGGCCCAGCCACGATCGATCAGATCTGGGAGCGTCACATCGTCGATTCGCTCCAGCTTCTCGACCTTGCACCTGACGCAAAGACATGGATCGACCTTGGTTCCGGGGCTGGTTTTCCCGGTCTCGTCCTTGCCATCGCGGGAGCGGAGAGGGGGCTTAAAGTCCATCTCGTCGAGAGCAATTCGCGCAAATGTGCCTTCCTTCGGCAGATTGCGCGCCTGACCGGCTCGGCCGTAACCATACATGAAGCGCGGCTGGAGACCGTCATTCCAGGGTTCGTCGGCAAGGCCGATGTGGTCTCGGCCCGTGCCTTGGCGGCGCTTGATCAGCTCCTCGATTGGACGGCGCCGTTGTTGAAAGCGAGGACAATCGGCCTCTTCCCCAAGGGCCGCGACGTCGAGACTGAATTGACCGAGGCCCGGAAAAAGTGGACATTCGAGGCAGAGACCCTGCCGAGCTCGACCGATTCCAGCGCCAGGATTCTTCGCATAACCTCCATCGAGAGCCACTCATGATGACCGACCGCAACGGATCCGAAGCAGGCGCGCGTGGGGTGAAACCGCGCGTTCTCGTGCTCGCCAACCAGAAGGGCGGCGTCGGCAAGACCACGACGGCGATCAATCTCGGCACGGCGCTCGCCGCCATTGGCGAGAGGGTGCTGATCATCGATCTCGATCCGCAGGGCAACGCTTCGACAGGTCTGGGGATCGACCGCAAGAACCGGCAGACCTCGACCTATCACGTGCTCGCCGGCGAGGCTTCGCTTGAAGAGAGCATCACCGAGACGGTCGTGCCCGGATTGTCGGTCGCGCCGTCGACTCTCGACCTCCTCGGCATCGAATTAGAGATCGCCAACGAGCGGAACCGGGCTCACCGCCTCCGCTCGGCGATTCAGGAGCTTTCGGCCTCTCAGGTAAGTGAACCTTTTACCTATATTTTGATCGATTGCCCGCCATCGCTTAATCTTCTGACCATCAACGCCTTGACCGCTGCTGACGCGGTTCTGGTGCCTCTGCAGTGCGAATTTTTTGCTCTGGAAGGCCTCAGCCAGCTGCTCAAGACAGTTGAACAGGTCCGTTCGGCCCTGAACCCGGAGCTGACGATTCATGGCGTTGTGCTGACCATGTTCGACCCGCGCAACAACCTGTCGGGACAGGTGGTGGCCGACGTGCGCCAGTTCATGGGGGCCAAGGTCTACGAGACCATGATCCCACGCAACGTGCGCGTGTCCGAAGCGCCGTCCCACGGCAAGCCGGTTCTGCTTTACGATCTGAAATGCGCCGGCTCGCAGGCCTATTTGCGACTGGCCTCCGAAGTCATCCAGCGCGAACGCGCGCTGCGCGCCGCCTGAGAGCTTGAGAGACCGCAATGGCTAAAGAGATGAAATCGCTGGGCCGTGGATTGGCCGCCCTCATCGGCGAAGTCGGGGAGGAGATGGGCACTCTCGAGCGCAAGGGCTACACCCCGAAATCCGTCCCGGTGGAGCTCCTGCGCGCGAACCCGCGCAATCCGCGAAAAGTGTTCGACGACACGGACCTAAGCGAGTTGACCCAGTCCATCAAGGACCGCGGCATCATCCAGCCTATCGTGGTGCGGCCCTTGCCAAACCACAGGGACGAATACGAGATCGTCGCCGGTGAGCGCCGCTGGCGCGCGGCCCAGAAGGCCGGGCTGCACCGGGTGCCGGTGGTGGTCGTCCAGATCGACGACAAGACCTCGCTCGAATATGCAATCCTCGAGAACGTCCAGCGTGCCGACCTCAACCCCATCGAGGAGGCGGAGGGCTACTCGCGTCTCATGGCCGAGTTCTCCTACACACAGGAGAACCTGTCGAAGATCATCGGCAAGAGCCGCAGCCACATCGCCAACATGCTGCGCCTCACTGAACTGCCGGCGCCAGTGCGGAAGCTCCTGATCGACCGCAAGCTCACGGCCGGCCATGGCCGCGCCCTGCTTTCGGTGAACGATCCGGTCCAGGTGGCCAAGCGCGTCATCGACGAGGGCATGAGCGTGCGCCAAGTCGAGGAGATTGCCCAAGGTGATACGGGCAACTCGTCGAAGGCTGCGGCGAAAGCAGCCAAGCCCGGCCATGCGGAGAAGGACCCGGACACCCGCGCGCTCGAGAAGGCGCTGCAGGACGTACTCGGCCTCACCGTCAGCATCGACCACAAAGGCCAGGGCGGCGAATTGCGCATCAAGTACAAGACCTTGGACCAGCTCGATGGTCTGTGCCGGCGGTTGAATCCGTAAATCATAACAGTCACTTCGCTGTCATTCCGGGGCGAGCGATAGCGAGAGCCCGGAATCCATAAGCACGACGTTTCAAGGAAGAGCGAGCAGTGTATCGCTTCTACCTGTTCCGTCAGCGGTTATGGATTCCGGGCTCCGCTACGCGGCCCCGGAATGACACTAGCAAGGTTTACCGCCTTGCCGTCCGCGCAATATCGAGCAAGGTCTTGGCTGCGATGGTGTCGCCGAGGTCGGCCATGCGGCGGGTCTGGAGCAGGTTCGTCTGCAGCAGGGAAATCGCGTTCTTCAGGCTGTCGCCTGTCCAGCGCTGGAGATGGCGTTCGACCAGGGGCTTGCGCCGGAAATGCAGGCTGCGCATGGTTTCCATCACGGCCGGGATCGACCGGCCTTCCTCGACGGAGAGGCGGGCGGTCAGCAGCATCAGGGCATGGCGGAGTGCCGCGCCGAGAAGCACGCTCGCATTCACGCCCTCGGCCGCTAGGCGCCGGGAGCCGGTCTCGAGGTCCGTGCCTTCGCCGGCGAAAGCCGCGTCGATCACCGCATCCATGGCAAGGCTCGACACGTCGCTCATGATGGCGTCCACATCGGCCAGCGTAATCTCCCGCTGGCCATGGGCATAGAGCATCAGCTTGTTGAGTTCGCCGCGGGTAGCGAGGCGGTCGCCGCCAAGGCTCGCGATCAGGACCGTGCGTGCGTCGCGCTGGATCGAAAAGCCGCCCGCCTTCAAGGCCTCGTCGACGACCGCGCCGAGGTTTCTCGCCTCGTCCGCATAGCAGGGCAGGGCGAGGGCCTTCTGCGAGCGCTCGCAGAGGGTGCGCAGAGGCGAGGATTTCTGCAGGTCGCCGCCTTCGATGACGATGACCGTATCCTGCAACTCGCCCTTCAGGACCGCATCCACGGCCGGCGCGATGTTGCGCGAAGTGGCCTTCACCCAGATGGCGCGCTTTCCTCCGAACAAGCCCATGGTGCCGGCCTCGTCCGCCAGGCGCCCGGGATCGGCCGCGATGTCGTCGCCGTCGATGCGGATCATCTGGAACGGATCGGTCGCATCATCGACGGAGCGCTCGGCCACGGCGCGGGCGCGCTCATTGATAAGGCCCATGTCGGGTCCATAGAACAGGAACACGCCGATGCGCGGATCGGGGCGCCGCAGCGCTCCTTCTACGTCGCCGGCTTTCACCGCCACCACGGCGTCAGATCCGGGTGGCGAGCACCGCCGACAGCCGGGTTCTCACCTGATCGGCCAAGTCCTTGGTCAGCCTGATCTCGGCATCGCGCGCCGCCCGGATATTGGCGAAACGCTGCGGGAACCGGTCGAAGCTCGCCGAGGAGGTGGCGGTGCCCTGGGTGACCACCGTGGCGCCATCGAGGCTCGTGAGCGTGTAGGTCAACGTTCCACCGACGATGACGGAGCTGGCCGTGCCGTATTGCGTGTCGACGACGGGGCTAGTCTGCGATTGGCTGAAGGCGAGACGCAGGTTATAGCGCTTCGGTGTCGCCGAGCCCGAGCCGTTCAGGGCATAGATCAATTCGCTGCGCAGATAATGGCCCGCATTCGCCAGCTGCGGCGGCCATTCCACCTCCGGCACGTCGATGGCGGCAAGCTCCGTCTGGAGCGATTGCCCCGAAGCCGTCGGGCCATGGAGAGGCCGGAAGCAAGCGGACAAGCCGAGGGTCAAGCCTGCCACGACAACGACGTGCGCGAGGCCCTTCAGGTTAAGCGACGACATTCACGATCCTCTGGGGAACGACGATGATCTTGCGGGCGGGCTTGCCTTCCATGGCCTTCTGAACGGCCTCGATGGCAAGCACGGCAGCCTCGACTGTAGCCTGATCCGCGTCGCGGGCAACCGTCACGTCGGCCCGCTTCTTGCCGTTGACTTGCACCGGCAGGGTGACCGTATCCTCGACCAGCAGCGAGCGATCCACCTGCGGCCAGGGGGCATCGGCTACGAGACCCTGCTGATCCAGCGATTCCCAGCACTCCTCGGCCAGATGCGGCATCATGGGGGCGAGCAGCTGAACGAAGATGCGCCCGGCTTCGACAAAGGCCGCGCCAGCGCCCGGCTCGTCGGCACTCTTGGCCTGGTTCGCCAGATCCTGCAGAGAATTGGCCAGCTCATAGAGATGGGCAACGCAGCGGTTGAAGCGCAGACGCTCCACATCCTCCTCGACGGCGGCCAACGCCTTATGGGCGGCCTTGCGCACTGCGAGCGCAATCGGGCCCTCGGCCGCAGCACCGTTGGCGCTGCTCATGCGGTCGGCGATCTCGCCGATCAGGCGCCACACGCGCTGGACGAAGCGGCCTGCGCCCTGCACGCCTTCCTCGGTCCAGATCACGTCGCGCTCCGGCGGCGAGTCGGACAGCATGAACCAGCGGGCCGTGTCGGCCCCGTAGGACGCGATGATCTCGTCGGGATCCACCGTGTTCTTCTTCGACTTCGACATCTTCTCGATGGAGCCGATCTCGATCGGCGCG
>JAJFBI010000257.1 GCA_020697385.1 Microvirga sp.
GTTGCGGCACGGCGGTGGGGTAAGAGGCTGAGAGGAGAGAGGGGGGAGTGTAAGTTTCTTATTGGCGTACGGAATCGTATCGCCATTTCTCTTCCTAGGCGCTGTGAGAGCAAAGCAAGGATGCGATGACCGCGCCCATGCGTCCGCGAGATGGCGCTCGTTGCGAAGCGAGAAGGCTGACCGTGGCATCAACGATGATCGACGACACGAGAAGCGACGTGGAAAATCACGTGACGTTATACGCGGTATTTATGTGAAATAGGTGGAATCGTGGGCAGCACTTTGCGTAGCCGAGCTTCCGCTGAACTCCCGGCCTCGGCCCGGTATGGCGGCACACTACCTGCGAGGCCGTGAGGGCGCGGCAGTGGCAGCGGCGCGCAGAGCCGCCTTTACCATGAGCCGCGCTTCCGCGACCGCTCAGCCCGTTCTCGGTCGAAGTCGGGAGCCACCGACTTCCAATGTTCCAGTCGGCGGAGAAATTCGGGATCGGGCGGCTGGACGGGGACCAGCATACGCAAGCCAAGCCCCATCGCAGTCGCTAAGGCCGCAACAAGTAGGCAGAGCCTTACGCTCATCGGCGCTCCTTCGTAGGGGCCTTAAGCAAGACCCCCGGCGCTTCGCCTTCGGTGAATTCGACGCCTGCGGCGTTTAGAGCGTTCCGCAATAGAGCCTGCTGGTAGGAAGTAACGGGCAGCGCCCCCACCGCCTCCTCCGCCCGTTCCACAATAGCGGGGTGCAGGCCCGCGCGCGAGCCGAGCTTAAACCGTGTCCACCCGAGAAGCTCGCGGGCGCGCCTGATCTGCTCTCCGGTGATCACCGTCCTTTCGCCTCGTCCGGGTTCACGGTCAATGAGTGCCGGGGCCTTGCCCCGGGCTTACGGCGGGGATTTGCGCGGTGCAGCTTCCAGCCTGCACCCGTGAGGCGACTGTCCGGCCCGTTCTCGATCAGACCCAATGAGCGCAAACGACGCCGAACGGTCTCAGGAATTTCCCAATCCAACCCGAGCGCCAGCTTCCGTATCGCAGCTTTCTCATAGGAGGAGAGCGCGTCCCACACGGTCATGAAGGTCCCCACCACGACGGGCAGCTTCTGAACGATCAGTTTCTCGACCCTTGTAAGTCGATCTCCCCCGTCGCGATCCGCGTGACGTGGACCGCGTTGCCGATCACGTCGGCGGGGCGCTTCTCACCTTTGGGGCCTCGGGGCATCAGTCGCCACCTTGCTCTAAAATCATGTCGGGCGATTCCTCGACCGAAAGGTCTTCACGCGCCTCAGCGAAGGTAACAACGGTGTGTTCTTTTATCCTGGGGTCGCTGCGCCGTTGGATGGTGGCCACCTTGTCTAGGTTGACATAGATCGGCTCGCCTTGACTGGTGGTGAGCTTCACCCATTCCGACATGTCCAGCGCCTCCTGCTTTGCGCCAAGCATATAGGAGCCGGGAGGGGGACGCGAGCGCGGGGTCAACCGCCCGGAATTTCAAACCGACGCACTACCGCCGCGCGGCGTCAGTGCGCGAGGGTGAAGCCGATCAACCCGACCAGCGCGGTGATGGTGAGGCCTCCGGCAAGGATCATGTTGCGAGGCCGGATGCGGCCCGGGCGGCCACGAGGCTTGCTGCAGGCCAACGCAAGGCGGACGAGTAGAAGTCTGACGACAAAGTTCTGCACGCTGCAAGCATGATGCTCCGAGCCACTTGGGCCAAGTGGATCATCAATCATTGGTTACCCATTCACGAACGAAAGGGACCCGGTCGCCCACGGTCACATGAACCGGTGATCACTTTGGCTTCAACCTGCCGCCAGCCCGTCCGGGCCCGGCTCTCAAGTCGCGCGAGGTGCCTTGTTGGCCGGGCGTGATCTACGGATTGCATGCGCTCGTTCCCCCACGCCACGACGCTAGGCCCCGGAACCAGACCCAAGCTCGGCGGGTTGAGCGGGTGCAGGCGTTTCCTGCACTTCCGATTGAGACCCAAGAGGCCCCGTCAGCGGAGCAGTTGGCGGGGTCTTTTGCGTCTTGCCGTTGCTTTGCTCTCTGCTAAGGTCGGGAACCTGCCGTGTTCGCCCCCGAGCAAAGCGGGTTGAGAGGCCCCGTCGAACGGAAACCCGGCGGGGCCTTTCTCACGTCGCGTGCCAGCCTGTCGCTCTGCCACATTCAAACTGAGACACTAACGGAAAGCCTTCCGTGGATCGGCTTGTGGGCGAGCTTGTGGGTAGCCGCCCGGCCGACGCGCATCGCGAAGGGACTACGGCGGAAACCCGCTCCTCCGAGCGCATTGAGTGGACCCGACCTGTGGGAACTGACGGGCGGACCTACGCCGTGCGGGCGCGCGGCTGCGCCGCGTTAGCAGCGGCGAAGCGCTCGTAAGCCGATCTGGTAAGCTCATAGTGACCCTCTTCTGGTATACGCACGTCCCCCGCTTCCTCAGCCTTTTTGACCTTCGCGTAAACCTTCATGATGTCCGCTTTGGGCGCGCTCTTGTCGATGTACCCCAACGCGGCCAGCCACGCGCACAGGGCCGCGTGTCCGATTGTTAGGTCTTCGTCGGTCAATCTCTTAGCCATACGTTCCTCCTTACCTCCCGTCGCTCGCTAGCTCTGTAGCGCACCTCACCATCTAGCTCGGCGATAGCTCACGTCGGTCCATGAAGGCATGATATTTTTCTCTTGCGCTGACTCAAACCCCGCGCGGTGGCACACCCCCCGTGTTCGAAGCCTTCGCGAAGGACCCAAGCTAAATGTTACGCTCGAAACTGGCGCAAGGCCGATGCTGTGCTTACACCCGACTCGAACAGAGTGACGCTACTCGATGGACACCATAGCAGCATACAACGATCAAGCGACCAAGCTTGCCACGCGCTATGAACTTCTGAGTTCGGAAGCAGTCCACGCGGCGCTACTCGACTTCGTTCCCCGTGGAGCTGGCCTTATCGCTCTGGACGTCGGTGCCGGATCGGGCAGGGATGCTGCGTGGCTTGCGTCACTTGGCTACGACGTTGTGGCGGTCGAGCCGGCGGCCGCGATGCGGCTTGAGGGGCAACACCGGCACAGTGAAGCGCGCATCAGCTGGGTCGATGACAAGCTGCCCGACCTTAATGCTGTTCACGGCCTCGGCATCTCTTTTGACTTGATACTCCTCAGCGCGGTTTGGATGCACGTCCCGCCACACGCGCGTACGCGAGCGTTCCGCAAGCTGGTTGCGCTGCTCAAGGCAGGTGCCCTGCTCTACATGAGCTTGCGTGAAGGGCCGTCCGAGCCGGACCGCCCGATGTGGGCTGCTCCCGTCGGGGAGGTCGAGGCGCTGGCCCGAGAGCATAGGCTAGACGTTCTCAGGTGCGTCGCTGCCGCCGACCAGCAGGGGCGCTCGGGCGTGCGTTGGACCGCTATATGCCTCCGCTTGCCTGATGAAGGCGCTGCGGCGCTCCCCCTGATACGGGGCGTGATCCTGAATGACGATAAGTTTTCAACGGTCGGTTGCGCGCATCGCCGACTCAGCGCCCGCTCTCGCTTCAGCAAGTCTGGAAACAGACTCGACGGATGTGCCGCTCGGGCTGGTGGCGCTGAGCTGGGTGCGAATGAGGCGCAGCTGCCGCAATTGCCGAACAACGTGGGCTCGGTGGGGCTTGGGTTCGCGAAAACGGGATTTCGGGAGTTGCTCGCATCGAGCGTTGCCCCTCAAGACTTGCGAATAGGCGCGAGGTTCAGCGGCCGGCGCGCAGCTGCGGTCGCACGCGCCATTAGGGAAGCGCGTCGGACCATTGCCGACATGCCGGTCAACTACACGCGATTCCCGAACTCCGACAGGACGGTGTTCCGCGTCAACATCGGCAGCCCGCCGCCTGTGAGGGAGGAGTTGAACGATTGACCGAGACTTCCTCGACGCGTTTGGCACACTTTCCGTGCCCGGCCATGTCTGGCGCGCCTTCCAGCGGTTTGGTGCTTGGGTCGAGCCGGTCTTACTTTCGGAGTGGGCGCAGCTCGTCCGAGGCTACGGAGAGCGCATGGGCCGGCCCATTTCGTTCGGCGAAGTGGAAGCGGCGCTCGTGTGGCTGGACCCGGTGCGCGAGACCGTTCTTGCGCGCGGCGTTGCGCAGCGGCTGTTCGAGCGGGGTGAAGCCCTAGAATGCGTCTGGACTGGCGCGCGACTTTCGGTTGGGACGCTGGACATCGACCATTGCCTCCCATGGTCGGCTTGGCCGTGCGGTGACCTCTGGAACCTGCTTCCGGCGAGTCGCCATGCGAACCAGCGTCTGAAGAAAGATCGCCTGCCCTCCGCGTCCGCGCTGTCTGCGGCGCGCGAGCGGATTCTCCGGTGGTGGGATTTGGCGTGGCGAAGCGACTCGGCCCTCGGCCCCCGTTTCGACCGTGAGGCCACAGCGGCTCTACCCGTGAGCGCAGGGGCATCTTCAGACGAGATCTTCGCAGCACTTGAATGGCGGCGTCTGCGCCTCCGTCAAGACCAGCAGGTCGAGGAGTGGGCAGGCGTGTACGCTTCCTGAAGCCTGCTGCGTCAGTTTGGCGTGCGCGCTGGCGAGATGCCTAAGGAACAAATCACCCTTCTATAATGGCCCGGCGATAACGGGTGGGGGAGGCGGCTGGCCCACGTTAGGGGTACCCTCAGGTAAGCGGGTCCGAGCGCCCCTCCCGGTCCGCAGCCCGAAACGGCCTGAAGAAAGGTGGGCAGGGGGAGGAAGCGGAAGGAAAAGTTCGCCCTATGGCCTACCACACTCACTCGTGCTTCACTGCCGTGAGACAAGGTCCGATGAGCCAAGGTCGCGGCTCCACTTTGCCCCGCTCCCGTCGCAGCTTCTCCTCATCGTGGCCCGCTTCTCCGCGCCCCGATAACTCTGTGTTAACCGACCTCGCTGACGTACGGGGTCTGCGCTATGAGGTCACGTTTATGATCCGGTTTGCTGCATTCGCCGGCCTGCTTGCCATAACAAGCCCGAACGTCGCAGCGGATGAACTTTGGTCGCTGTACGTTTATGAGCAGGCCGTGGCGCAATGCGGGCTGCGGCTGACCGAGGAGGAAGAAGAGAAGCTCGATGCGGCTCAGCTGCGGGCGCAGGTCGCGATGAACTTATCCCGGCGGGAAGCGGGCCAACTCTACCGTCAAGCGCGAGAGGCGGTCAGAGCGTCACGCCAAGAGGCTTGCACTGACGTGCTAAAAACGGGTGCGATCCAGCGCTTACCTGACTAAGGGGGACGCGGCCAGCACCCGAAAGCCGGACCCCCGTGACAAGCGAGCGAAATGGCTGA
>JAJFBI010000258.1 GCA_020697385.1 Microvirga sp.
CCTTTTGGATTGGTGCCCTCCACCTTGGCGTGCCTTGGCCGATACCAGTCCGACGTCCATTCCCAGACATTCCCTATCATGTCATGCGCGCCGTACCCATTGGGACGGAAGGAGCCGACCGGAGCCGTTGCCGAGAAGCCATCGGTCAGGGTGTTCCGTACCGGGAAAAATCCTTGCCATGTATTGGCCATTGTTAGGCCTTCGGGTGTGTACTCGCCACCCCACGCATACTCGGCACCGTCAAGACCTCCCCTGGCGGCGTATTCCCACTGTGCTTCAGTGGGCAGGTCATGGCCAAGCCAGCGCGCATATGCCAGAGCATCGGCATAGGTTACGTGAACGACCGGGTGCTCTTCCCGTCCCTTGATGCTGCTCCCGGGGCCCTCAGGGTGACGCCAGTCAGCTCCTTCCACGAACTGCCACCAATCGGTCATGCTTCCGCCGCTGGTGACAGGATTGAAGAACACCACGGATCCGCGTTGAAGCGGCTGTAATGGGTCAGTCCCATAGCCCCGCTCAGCCTCCGTGACGTAACCCGTCTCGCCGACGAATCTCTGGAACTGGGCATTGGTGACCTCAGTCCGGTCGATCCAGAAACCGTCCACTCGCACTTCCTGGACAGGACCCTCCTCGGAGTACTGGTCATCCGAGCCGAACCGGAACTTACCCCCCTGGACCCAGAGCATTCCTGATTTTGCCTCATCGCCGCCGATCCAACCGGAATGAGTTTCGGAAGGCTCCGCTTTCCCAAGGTCTTGCGCCGCGGGGTCACTCCCGGTCAGGCCGGCCACCACCGCCACCGCGGCAACCATGACGGCAGCCGTGACAGCTCTCCTCAGTGTATAGGCCCAACGATTGTCCATGTTCATGGAAAGGTCTCCGCAGCGACCGCGCCGACGCGACGCATCGATGTATCACGGGTCCGGGGAACGGGTGCTGGCGATCCAATCGCCGGCACCCTCTGTTCCCGGGTCCGATATGGATCCAGTCATCGTCTCAATCGTGCGCTATTGAACAAGGTCGTCGTAATAGCGCTGACTGTTGGTGTACTGGATCAGGGCGGCGATCGTTCCATCAAAGATGACGCCGTTTTTCTCCTGATACTGCTTCCAGCTTTCCATCAACTCGGAGAATTTTTGAGGATTTTCCTTTGAGAGATTTCTGCTCTCATGAGGATCTTCAGCGAGATTGTAGAGTTCCCAATCTCCGCTGCCCCAAGGTCTGTTGATCCAGACGAGCTTCCAGTCGCCCTTCCGCATGTAGGCCCGGCCGAAGAGTTCCAAGCCCATCACCTGGTCCTGTGGGTGTACCCGGTCCGTCCCACCGCTCAGGTAGGACCAGAGCGAGGTTCCTTCCAACTGGTGAATTTTACGGTCGGCGTACTCTCTGGCTGCCGGGTCGATGCCGGCGACCTGCAGGAAAGTGGGAGCGAGATCCAGCACACTGGCGAGTTGCGTATCCGTCTTGCCACGCCGGGCGAGCTCGGAATGAAAGATGATCGTGGGAGACCGTGTGCCCCCCTCACTCGGAAAACCCTTGTAGAGCCTGAAGGGTGTCGCGCTCACCTGCCCCCAGCCCGGACCATAGCCGATATACGATCCGGGCCGCCCCAGGTTGTCCAGACTATTGTTGAAGTTCGCCGCCACCCAGTCCCGGGGCACCAGATCATGGATGTCGTTCGCCTCGGCTCCGTTATCGGACAGGAAAACCAGGATCGTGTTCTCGAACTCGCCGATCTGCTTCAGGTGCGAGACGAGCTTGCCGATATTCTGGTCCATTGACTCGACCATGCCGGCATAGACCGCCATCCGGCGGGCTTCGTTTTCCTTCTGCTGTGGTGTCAACTGCTCCCACCTGGGCCATGCCGGGTGACCGTCCTCCAGTTCCATGTCGGAAGGGATCAGGCCCATTTCCTTCATGCGCTCGAAGCGCGTCTTTCGGATCACCTCGTAGCCCGCCAGGTACCGGTCCTTGTACTTGTCGATCAGCCGATCCGGGGCCTGCAGGGGGAAATGCGGAGCCGTGTAGGCAACATAGGAGAAGAAGGGATGTCCATCGGTCCTGCCCGAGCCGATGTACTCGATCATCTTATCGGTGAAGAAATCGGTCGTGTAGAAATCCGGTCTCGTCGGCAGATCGACGGGATCCCTGTTTTCCCGGTATCGCGCCCTGGTCTTGCCCTTGCCGTCGGGAGTGGGCGCGTTACCTGTCTGATCGAAGAAGCCGGCGCCGCCCTGGAGCATGGCATATGACTTCTCAAATCCCCGGGCTGCAGGGCTCAGTTCCTCCGTCAAACCGAGGTGCCACTTCCCAACCATGTAGGTGTCATACCCGGCTGCGCGCAGCAGTTCCGGGAACGGCGTCACGTTGTGGCTCAGATACCCTTCGTAGCCAGGTTTTCCCTTCTCCGGCGGCGTCACGAGTTCCGCCATGTTGCCCAGCCCGGCCTTGTGGTTGTTGGCGCCGGACATCAGCATGGCGCGGGTCGGCGAGCAGGCCGGGGAAACGTGGAAGTTGGTCATTTTGAGGCCGGCTCCGGCCAAGGCATCCAGGTTCGGCGTGTCGATCTCTCCTCCGAACGCCCCAATGTCGGAGTAACCGAGATCATCCGCGAGTATCAGAACGATATTCGGTCGGCTGTCATCCCCGTTGGCGGCGAGAGCAGCGGGCGAGCTTAAGCATTGCAGGGTCAGTCCAAGCAAAAGTGCCGGCTTGATCCAGAACTGGTGGTGACTTTGCTTGAAGATGGTAAATCGCACGGTATTTTCCTCCCCGGTATTGGGCTTGTCGGGGTGGAACGGGTGAGGGCGAGGACCCGCTGCATGGCGAGCACGATCGGTCGTTCAATCATCCTGCCATCGAGCAGTATGACGCCGCCTGCCGCCTGCTCGAGCGCCGCAACGACGCGCCTGGCTTCGGCGACCGCCTGCGGCGTCGGCGTAAAGGCACCGTTGATGATGGGCACCTGACTCGGATGGATTGCCATCTTGGCGGAAAAGCCCAGGGCCAGGGCTTTCCGCGCCTCCTGCCGGCATCCCTCTTCATCCTTCACATCGACGAACGGCATGTCGATCGCGGGCAGGCCGGCCTGGGCGGCTCCATGGACCACACGCGACCGGCCATAGAGCAGTGCGTCCCAGGACGCCGATACACCCAGCTCCGCCGCGAGATCCAATCCACCGAACATGATCGCGGCGACCCGGGGCGAAGCCGCCGCGATAGCCGTTGCCTTGTCGATGCCCCGCAGCGTCTCGATCTGCGCGACGACGCGGAGATCCAGTCCGGCGCCAGTCAACAGTTCGTCAATCCAGCGCAGTTCCTCCGGAGACTCGATCTTCGGCACGGCGATCGTCCCCTCCCGGGGCCGTGCTTCGATAATCGCCAGCAAGTCACGCAGGCCCGCCTCGCTGCGGATGCTGTTGATGCGCACCACTCGATCACAGGCCTCGGCACGATCCCTGACCGGACTCCCTGCGGTCAGAAAACGCATGGCCTCCAGGCGTGCCTGGTCTTTGAGGCCGGGCTCGACCGCATCCTCCAGATCGACGCAGACCGCGTCGGCGCCGCTCGCCTCGGCCTTGGCGAACCGATCCGGCCGGACAGCGGGAACGAACAGCAGGCTGCGCCAGCCGCCCCCCTCGGTTATCATGGTCTTTTATCCTTCTTTGCCGTCCCCGCCGATTTCACAGGAACCGGCGGGGACGGGCCGCCTGCCAGTTGGCAGGCTCCATGAATGCGGTTTCGACAACCAACTGATGACCGGGCTTCTATTCCGCGGCGATAAGGTTGCTGGTCGCCAGCCGGCCCTGGAACGACTTGTGGAACTGGCCGTCCTTCATGATTGCGAGCAGAGCGTGACGATCCTGCAGGAGGCTGAGGTCGTACAGCGGATTTCCGTCAACCAGGAGGATGTCCGCGAGATAGCCTTCCTGAATACGTCCCATCTTCTCGCCCGACTTTCCGGCCCAGGCTTCGCCGCCCCAGGCGGTTGCCGCCCGCAGCACTTCCCAGGGCTCGTAGCCGAACAGGTTGACGAAGTGCTCGAGATCCCGCGCTTCGGTGCCGTGCGGCAGCCAGGCAAAGCCGTAATCCCCGAACGGCAGGACCTTGATCCCCGCGGCTCGCATCTTCTGCATCACCTTGATGCCTTCCTCGAGTTCGCGCTTGTTGCCGATGATATCGGCGACATCGGTGGTGATGCCCCAGTCGCTGGCTTCGTAGGTCGTGTTGTAGCGGGCGGCGATTGCCGGAGACACGTAGTGCTTGTGCTTGACCTTCTCGAGCTGCTCGATGGTGTCGTCGGTTGCGAACGTGGCGTGGAAGATGAATTCGACGCCGTACTTCATGCACTGCCGAACCGATGAGTCGGCATGCGCGTGCGCCGCCAGCCTCTTGCCGATGTTGTTGGCGGTGTCGCAGATCGCCGCAACTTCAGCATCGGTCATGGGATTGTCGTAGGCCGCCATCCGCGGGAAACAGAAACTGTCGCCCGAGTTGTTGAACTTGATGAGATCAACGCCCTCACGGATCATTGTGCGGACCACTTTCCGGAACTCATCCGGTGAGTCGCAGATGATTGAGATCGAAGGATGCTTCTGATCGTACTTGTTGTCGTCGGCCAGGCCGCCGGTGACCGTCAGTTCCGGCGAGCCGGCGAGGAGACGGGGGCCCGGGATCTTTCCCGCGTTGATTTCGTTGCGGATGACGATGTCGAGCCGCGGCTTGGCCGAGGCGGCGCCGATCGCCGCGGTGAAACCCACATCCAGAGCCAGCTTGGCGTTATGCATGGAGAGGAGAACATGCTCCTCCACCGGCAGGCCCGTGAGCTCGGCGACGGTGGTGCCATTGTTGTAGGTTAGGTGAGCGTGCGTGTTGACCATGCCCGGCATCAACGTGGCGCCGCCCGCATCGATTACCTGGCAGCCTTCGCGTGTCAACGTCTCGCCGGGCCCGGCCACAGCCTGGATCCGGTTTCCCTGCACCAGCACCTCGCCGGGCCGCAGGTCCTTCTCCGTTCCTTCGAAAATCATCACGTTGGAGAACAGGGTTCTTGGCATGGTTTCCTCCTCATGTTTTCGTCCCGGTGCTTTGCGCCCGGAAATCGGCAGATAGCCACCATTAGTTCTGATTCTTGGTTTGATGGCCGTTTATTTGCCTCAAACCACCAGATTGTACCGACAGATCCTTGTTGGAATCTATCGATAAGCCGGTCATCTCAGGGCCCGAAACCGGGCAGAGCGGGGACCGGGTCGTGAACCGGACCGTGCTCCGGAACCGGGGGCAACGCCCCCCGGACCGGCGGTGGAATCCGCCCCGCCACCTTGCTCCGCAGATCCGCCGGAAAGGTTTCGAGCGGGACGTCGCCGTCGGCGCTCGCGCCATAGCGCTCAGCGACTTCCAGCAAGGCCGGCGCATCGTTCGCGGTCAGGCCCGAGAAGCGGATGATGTATTTGCCGGGTTCGCGCAGCGCCGCGGCACAGGGCTTTGGGCAGTTGTTCAGGCATACCACCGTACGGATAGCGACCGAACCTTTGCGCCCGCCTTCGATCTCGATCATGGCCTCGGCGAGACAACTGCCTGGTGTCGGCTCGCCGGGCGGCGGCGGTGAATATCGGTTACAGGTCGTGCATACAAAGATTCGCCCGCTCATCACGCACACCTCAGGGCTGGAAGCCGGGAATAGCGGCAGGATCAACGTGAGCCTGTGTCTCCGCCGGCGCCTGCCGCGGCTGGCGCAGCCGGGCATAGAACAGAGACAGCGCGTAATTGACCTGTTTGGCGCGTTCGATCGTCGGCCAGTGCCCGCAGCCCTCCAGCAGCTTGAATTCGGCACCCTTGATCGCACTGGCCAGAGCGCGTCCCACGTCAGGGGGAGCGGTCCGGTCCTGATCCCCGGTTACCAGCAGGGTCGGGCAGGCGATCACCGCGAGATCAGCGCTGGTCACCTCCGCCAGGGCCTCGCAGTTGCGTGCATAGCCCTCCGGCGGTTGGGCCATGATGGATTCCCGGACGAAGGCGAGTGCCGCCGGCTGGTTAGTCTTTGTATCGTCGGACGTCCCGCCGGCGACGATGGCGTCGGCGATGCCGCGCATCCCCTCGGCACGCGCCTTGGCCGCGCGGTCCCGCAGTGCGGCCCGGGCTGCTTCCGGGGGTTCCGGGAATGGTCCGAGAAGGGCCAGGCTCACGACCAGTTCGGGGTGCTGTGCCGCGAAATGCTGGCAGATGATCGTCCCCATGGAGTGCCCGGCCAGATGCACCTTTGTGCCGCCCACCTGGCGGATGACGTCGAGTAGATCCTCGACATGCCGGGCGATGGAAATATCACCCGTCGCCGCTGACCGGCCCGAGCCAGCCAGATCATAAGAGACGAGACGAAAATCTCGCTTGAGAACCTGCGCCTGGGGGTACCAGGTGCTGGTGGTGCCGCCAAGACCATGGACCAGGACAAGCGTCTCGCCCTTTCCGCCAAGTTCCTCGATGACCGGCTTTTCCATCGTTTCCTCCTGTTAGCGTCTTTTTCGGATTGGTCAGAGGGAGCCCATCAAGGACCTGTCCCATGGATGGGGATGCGCAAGCGGTCCCGTGATCACCGCCATCCCTTAATCTCTCGGGGAAAGATCAACAGCATGGGCTCCGGTAGCGGCTTGAGAGTTGGGATGTCCCATGGGGCGCAAGCTCATGGAACACCCCCGGATCCCGCCCAAATGTCCAAGCGGTGCGACCGGATCACCCTCACCACGCATCCCGACAGGCTTGTCATGGTGAGTTCTCTCGTCCCTTTTTCGGGAAGTCCGACCCGGATCAGGTCAGGACGTTGCTCAGACGGCCCAGCCCGCTGATCTCGACTGTCACACGATCGCCGGGCTTCATGAATTTGGGAGGGTTGAAGCCGATGCCGACACCCGCCGGCGTTCCGGTAGCGATGATGTCGCCCGGGTAGAGGGTGATGCCGGCGGAGATTGTTTCGATCAGGGTCGGGATATCGAAGATCAGATCGCTCGTATTGGCATTCTGACGCAACTCATCGTTGATCCAGCATTTGACCACCAGGTTCTCCGGCTCCAGTTCGTCAGCCGTCACCAGCCACGGGCCCATGGGGCAGAAGGTGTCGAGCGACTTGCCGAGGAACCACTGCTTGTGCTCGCTCTGCAGGTCGCGGGCCGTCATGTCGTTGATGATCGTGTAGCCCAGCACGTGGCTGTAGGCATCCGCCTTGCTGATTCCGCGACCACCCTTGCCGATGACGACGCCGAGCTCGGCCTCGTAGTCGATGCTGTCGCTCACACCATGCGGATAGCGGATCGGATCACCGTCGGCGATCACGGTTTCCGGCGGCTTGCTGAAAATGATTGGCTTTTTCGGAATGGCATCCTCGACCTTCGCGCCGGCATCGAAGCCGCTGCGGGTGAACTCATGCGCATGCTCGTGGTAGTTCTTCCCGACGCAGAGAATGTTGCGGAACGGGCGCGGAATGGGCGCTTCGATGCGGACCTCGGCCAGGGAAACCGGCTGACCATCGAGCTTGATGCGGCCCTTGATCTCATCAAAACGCCGGATGAGGTCGAGCATGCCGTCAACCGGCTCGCCCAGAGCCGCATCGATCGGCCAGGCATGGCCTGCCTCCGGATCGACCACGGCGACTGTCTGCCGGCCGTTGTACTGGATCGTCGCGAACTTCATGGTTTCTCTCCCTTGTACCATTTCCTGCCCAATGCCAACCATTAGCGGTCCATTTCGGCTTTGCGAGACCAATATGGCCTTATTGGTACGTATTTGGTCAAGCCAAAAAGCACAGCTCAGGAAAATTTTTTGATTGATTGGGATGATGGAGCTAGAAGATCACGGAAATCGGCTTCAGACGCTTGCATACGTACGG